>JBDTTN010000321.1:0-4042 GCA_039930625.1 Gemmatimonadota bacterium
CGCTCGGAAGAGGCGGTGCAGCACTTCCATGAGGCGCTCGACCTCGATTCGACCTTCGCCCTTGCCGGACTCGAGTTCGGTCGCGCGGCGGCCTGGGGCGGAGCGAGTGCTGAGGACGAGGCCCGCGCGGACCGCGTGGCGCAGGTCGGGCGAGAGCGACTGTCCCCGGCGGACCGCGCTCTCCTCGATGCGCGTCTCGGAGGCTGGTCCAGTGCCCCAGAGCTGTTCAAGGTGTGGGATGCCGCCGTGAACGCCTACCCTGATCGCGCCGAGACGTGGTACGGGCTGGGCGATGTGCACTATCACTGGGGCTTGATGGCCGGTGAGGGCGCGCCGATGGTGCGTGCCGCGGACGCCTTCCGACGCGGGTGGGCGCTGGACTCCGCCGCCGGTTTGGCGGCGCTGAGCAGCCCGCCCATCGCCGAGCCGATGCTTCACCTGGTCGAGCTGGCGTCAATGCAGCGGGACACTGCGGCGGTGCTGCGGCTGACGGCGCAGGTGCTCGCGCGCGACTCGACCGGTGAATTGGCCCAGACACTCATGTGGCACCGCGCGCTGGTCACTGGCGACTCGGCGCGGCGGGCGTTCTGGAATCAGATCGCAGGCGCCGGGCAGCTCGCGACGATGCACATCGTGCTCTTCATCATCTGGACCGGAGTCGGAATCGAGGACCTGCCCCGTGCGACGGCAGAGGACCGGCGGCGGCTGGAGTCGCACGATCCCGGATTTGGCGTCTTCGCCCACAACGTCGGGGCGCTCAATTCCGGTCGGCCCGGCGACGTCATCGATGGCGACGCGCGGGGCGGGCCCCCCCTCCATGGGCAACTCCGCGGCCGTATCACTCAGGCACTCTCATGGGATGGCGACACCGCCGCCGCCCGGGACGCCGCGCGCAGCCTGAGCGGGTACGAAGCGGCTCCGCTGCTGGCCGGGGAGGGGGCCCGCACGCAGCTCGAGGACCGCTGCGCGCTGGGCCGGTGGCAAGTGGCCCATGGCGACTATCAGGCCGCCGCAACAGTCAGTCGTCGCCTGCGTGCAGCCAGAGTTCCCGGACTCACCAGGGATGATTCCACCTCAGTGGCGCACTACGTGGAGTTCTGCCCGGCGCTGCTCGACGCAACCCGCGCCTCCGCCCTCGCCTTGCCTGACGCGAGAGCGCGGATCCAGTTCGCCGACTCCCTCGCCCGGACCTTCGTCTTCGAGGTCTGTTGCGACGAGGCCGTCAGCGATGCCAATCTGGTGCTGGCCCGGCTCTGGGAGCAGGCGGGGGATCTGTCGCGCGCGTTGAGCGCCACCCGGCGCCGCACCGGTGCCTACGTCCTCGCACCGCTCTACATGTCCAGCTTCCTGCGGGAGGAGGGGCGTCTCGCCGCCCTGAGCGGTGACACTGCGGGCGCGGTACACGCCTATCGCCACTATCTCGCCCTTCGCCCCGATCCAGAGGCGTCCGTGCGCCCTGCGGTGGAGCGCGTCCGTCGGGATCTCACGGCGCTGCAGGCCCGTTGGTCGCGCGTGAATTCGGATACCGGGGCCGCAACGACACCCTGACTCACCCTGATCGCACCACGTCGCAGGGCTTCAGTCGCCGTAGACAGGGGCCTCCGCGCGCACCGCCCTCTCCTGCGCCGCCTGCCTCACCCACCACGCCAGCACCAACTGAAAGGGCAGCCGCAGCCACAGCAAGGCCTCGCCCCACCACACCACTCCACGTGACCGATAGAGGCGGAGCATCTCCACGTTGGCCGGGAACACCGCGAGCAGCAGCAGGAGCAGTCCCCACCCCGCAAACCGGCGGAGGCCCGGAACGAGCAATCCGATTCCGCCCGCTATCTCGGCGACCCCGCTGATCGCGATGAGTAGATCGTGCGCGGGCAGGTACGCCGGCATGATCGGGCGATAGAGCCGCGGTGAGATCAGGTGCAGCAGTCCCGCAGCGATGAAGCCGCAGGCCAGAAGGACACGCAAGCGATCACGACGGGTCACTGAACTCCTTCACGGTTTCGCCGGAGTACCGGTCAGCCCTTCGATCCGCCGCCGAACGGTCGCGATCTGAACCGTCATGGCCCGGGGCACCAGCCGGAGGTATACGCCATACTCCTCGGCCGCCTCTTCGACAAAACCGCTCTGCTCGTAGATCACGCCGAGCGCGTAGTGCGGCGGGGCGAAGTACGGCTCAGCCGTGCTCGCCTGCTTGAGCAGGACAACCGCGGAATCGATCCGACCCGCCGCCATCGAGAGCGCTCCGAACTCGTACAGCGCGACCGGATCCCGGGAGTTGAGCGCCGCGGCATCGGCGTATTCCCGGAGCGCGCGCGCGGTGTCGCCCGACGCCAGCCGCATCCGTGCGAGCCGCAGGTGGGCGGGGTAGAAGGTCACGTCGTCGAGCAGCGACCGCTCGTACGCGGCAGTCGCGGAATCGTGCTGCTCACCCCGCTCGAAGAGCACACCGAGGCTGAATTCGTGAAAGGCGCGGGATCGGTACATACTGCCGGCTCTCGATGAATCCGATTCGCGAAGGACGCTGAGCGAAGCCCGCATCGCCGCGATGGCGCTGTCGTTGCGACCCATCGCGACGAACGGCAGCACCCGCTCGTACTGCAGCCAGGGGTTGTCAGGGTATTTCTTGATCGCCCTTCGGTACTGTACGGCAGCCTCCTGGAAGTTGCCGTAGGTATAGGACATCCACGCCGCCAGCCGAGGGTAGTCGGTGCGCAGTTCGAGCAGTGCGGCCTGGCCATTCGGCACACCGTTTGCCCAGGTGTCGAGGAGCACTCCATCGAAGCGGCGGTCGACGAACGGATTCCGCATCAGCGCACGACGTTGGATGTCCTCGATGCTCAGGATCAGCGAATCACGCCTGATCACATCGTCCTCGATCAGATAGCCGTGAATGATGCGCCACGGCTGCGCGACGAGGGCCGCGATATACTGGCCATAGAGCGGATCCGCCCAGGCGGGGTCGAGCCGGGCAGCCCAGTAGAACGCGGCGGCGGCCCGCTCGGGGCGCTTGCCGATCTGGGAAGCCCCATAAAAGAAGTAGTCGCGTGAACTGTTGCTATCCCGCTCGGCCGGGAGCTCTGGCCGCTTGGGAACAACCTCAGCGCCACTCTGCGCCGAACTCGAGTTCGCGGAAACCAGCGCCAGGGCCAGCAGCGGTGCGATGCGGAGCCAGATTGGTCGGGTCACCATGCTCACCTCCGGCTGCGCGGTTGACTGCGTGCGTGGAGAACGTGCAGCAGACGAGAATTCAGCGAAACGGGAGAAGTCCGCCGCCCAATCGTCACGCGAGCGCGTCCGCCGGAATGCTCACGCCATGCTCGCGGAGCGCTGACAGGAGCTGACCGCGGACCTTGAGAATGGTGATTCCACCGAGGTCCACCTCGTGCCAGCGGGACCAGAAGATCTGGTGCGACTCGACGTAGCGCAGCCTCCCCCACGGGACCAGCACAGGGGCGCGACGGTAACCGAACAGCACCATCGGGAAGAGATAGAGTCCCTGCGGCGCCAGGATGACGTTGGTGACACCGTTTTCCTTGGTGCGCCCCAGTCCGACTACCTGGCGACGTACCACTTCGCCGTTCGGCCGCAAGCCCCCGGGATATGCCTCGGCGAGGGCGGTCCAGCCGGAGAAGCTCGCCAGCGCACCGGTGATCAGCAGCCACAGGCCGGCGAAGCAGGCCAGACCAACAAGCACGGAGGCGACGATCGCGAGCGCAGAAGGTGGCATCTACCGGAGGGGAATGGAGTGCACAGTAAGGTGCAGGGGATGGCGCGAGCGCGATAGACCTCTGCGCGGATCGTGGCGTCGAATCGGGTGGTGACGCGGCGTCAGTCAGCCGGCGGGCCGAGGTCGTGCGAGATCTTGCAGGCATCTGCCGCGGCGTCGCGGTACCAGAAATAGGGATGGTTCGGCACCGCCACGCTGCAGGCTCGGGCCATGAACACCCGCGCTCGGCTGGAGTCGCGCGCCACGCCGAAGCTACCGTCCAGGGTGCGGTAGCCCATGTTGAGGCAGGCGTAGAGATCTCCCATGGTGCAGGCC
>JBDTTN010000322.1:0-4040 GCA_039930625.1 Gemmatimonadota bacterium
GGCGCGAGCGGCGTGCTGATCAACATCTGCGGCGGCGGCGACCTCACCCTCGGTGAGGCCACCACCATCAATGACATCATCCACGACGCCGTCGGTGATGAGGCCGAAATCATCTTCGGCGCCGCCACCGATCCCTCGATGCAGGGCGAAGTACGGGTGACGGTCATCGCCACTGGCTTTGACCGGGTCGAAACGCCGGCCACCGCCCCGGTCCTGCCCGCCAAGCCGGCGCCTGGAGTCATCAACTTCCCGAGCGGGAAGCGGACGCCCGCCCCACCGCCGGTGACGCAGATTCCCATCACCCCGCCAGCCCCTGCCCGGACCGAACCTCGGCGCACCCCGGCGGCGAACGACGTCCCCGAGATGGAAATCCCGACCTTCATTCGCCGGCAGATGGACTAGCTGGTGAAGAAGCTTCTGCTCGCTGCCATCCCGTCTCTCTGCGCCACGGCGATCCTCGCCGTGGCGGCCCTGTTCGCGCTCCACGACAGCTGGCCCTGGCGCAACGGCCGTGCGGTTCCAACCACGACCGTGCAGGAGCTGTTCTCCGAGCGGATTGACACCCTGCGCCGCGGCGAGACGGTCTCGGAACTCTTCTCCCGCCAGGGATTGCCGGCGCCGACGCTCGATCGAACCAGCTCCAACGGGCTCTTCGATCCGCGCCGCCTCCGGCCCGGTCTGGTGTTCAGCTTCCAGCGTCCCAGCACCGATTCGCTCCCAACCCGGGTGATCTTCCGCTCCGGGCCAGAGCAGCGGGTGGCACTGCAGCTCACCAACGAGGGCTGGCGCGCAGTGGCGGAGCCGATCGTGTGGCGGGCTGAACCGGTGGTCCTCGCGGGACACATCACCACCTCGCTCTACGACGCGCTCGACACCGAGATCGACGACACGCTGCTCGCTCCGGAAGACCGGGTCCGGCTCGCCTGGGACCTCGCCGACATCTTCGCCTGGCAGGTGGACTTCAGCCGAGACATCCGTCCCGGCGACAGCTTCCACGTCGTCGCGGAGCGGCTCGTTTCGGAGGATGGTGAGGTCCGTTTCGGCCGAGTGCTGGCCGGCGAGATGGTAATCGGCGGACAGGGCTATACCGCGTACCGCTGGACGACGGCAGACGGCAGTTCGGGCTTCTACGACGCCGATGGTCGCTCGCTCAGGCGGGCCTTCCTGCTGGCGCCGGTCCAGTTCCGCCGCATCTCCTCCGGCATGAGCAGCGGCCGGATGCATCCGATCCTCGGCATCATCCGCAAGCATGAGGGGATCGACTTCGCGGCCGCGGCCGGCACCCCGGTCATGGCCGCAGGCGACGGGGTCGTCGCGAGGCGCGAATGGACCGGCGGCTACGGCAACCTCGTTGAGATCCGTCACGCCAACGGCATCGTCACCCGCTACGGCCACCTGCAGGCCTTTGCCAAGGGTTTGACGCCCGGCATGCGGCTCGCGCAGGGAGACGTGATCGGCTACGTCGGTTCAACAGGGATGGCGACCGGCCCGCACCTGCACTACGAATTCCGGGTCAACGGCGTGGCCCGCGAGCCGCGCGACGCTGATCTGGGCAATGGCGATCCCGTTCCACTGGCGCAGCGTCGGGACTTCGATCGTGAGCGCATCCATCTGCTCAACCTGCTGAACGGCGAATCTCCCACCTACGCCGACCGTCGCTCCGAGGGCCGCCCGGCCGCCGGGGCCAGCTTCTAGCCGCCCGCCCGGGCCCGCGCCCGTGGAGCTCTTCCCCGCCATCGATATTCGTGCCGGTCGCGTTGTCCGCCTGAGTCAGGGGGAAGCGGCGCGCGAAACCTCCTACCATGATGATCCCGTAGCACAGGCTGAGCGCTTCATCTCGATGGGCGCCCGCTGGATTCACGTCGTCGATCTCGATCGGGCCTTCGGTACCGGAGACAACTTGGCGCTCATCGGCCGCCTGGCGTCGAGCGCCGCCGGACGAGTGCAGATCCAAGTTGGTGGTGGCATTCGCTCGCTCGATGCGCTCCAGGCGGTGCTCGATCTGGGCATCTCCCGGGCGGTGCTGGGCACCGCCGCGGTCATCGACCCCGCGCTGGTGCCCGCTGCGGTGAAGTCGGTGGGCAGTGAACACATCGCGGTCGGACTCGATACCAAGGCGGGAATGGTGGCGATCCGCGGCTGGGTTGAGACGACGGAGCTGTTTGTCGACGATGTCTGCCGCCGAGTGCTCAATGACGGAGCGAAGACCATCATCTACACCGATGTGAGCCGTGACGGCATGCTGAGCGGACCCGACATCGAGGGCGCAACGCGACTGCAGGCGCTCGGCGCCTCGGTGATAGCGAGCGGCGGCGTCGCGAGCCTGCCTGATCTCCAGGCGGTGCGCGCCGCCGGGCTGGCCGGCGCGATCATCGGCCGAGCGCTCTACGAGGGGAAGTTCACGCTGGCCGAGGCGTTGGCCGCCGGATGATGGCAGTCGCGCTGATTGTGGGACTCGCACTCCTTCTCGCCTGGGTCACCTACTGGCACCTCGAACACCTCGGCGCGCGCGCGTGGGTCGCGGCGCTGCCGCGGGCCATCGCCTGGGCGGCGCTTGGGATACTCCTGCTGGACCTCACCTGTGCGGTACACACGGGGACCGTTGCCAGGCCGCTGATTCTTCTTGACGGAAGTCTGAGCATGGCGGGAGCCGGCGGCCGGTGGATGGCCGCGCGCGACTCCGCCGCTGTCTGGGGAGAGGTGCGCCTCTTCGGCGATACCCGTGCTTCAACCGATACCTTGCCACGACTGGGCCGCTCCGATCTCGGGCCGGCCCTGCGGGCCGCCGCCGCCTCGGACAGACGGGTCATCGTGGTGACCGATGGCGAGCTGGATGACGCGGCGGATCTCCCCGCGGAAGCGCTGGCGCGCGTCGGGGTGCGCACCTTTCCGCGTGAGGCGAAACCGGATCTCGCGGTCACCCGCGTCGAGGGTCCCATCCGGGTCACTGCGGGTGACACCATCCGGCTGAGTGCCACGATCCGCGCCTTTGGTGCGACTGCCGACAGCGCCCGGGTTGAAGTCCGGCTGGATCAGCGGCTGCTCGCCCGCCGAGCTGTACGGCTGGGTAGCGATGGCAGCGCGGGCGTACTGCTCACAGTGCCGAGCACGGGCCTCAGTGGGGATGTCGTACTACGGGTCGGGCTTGGCGGCGCCGGGGACGCGGAACCGCGCGACGACGCGCGACTATGGCTGGTACGGGTGACGCCGACTCCCGGAATCGTCGTGCTAGCGAGCCCGGGCGACTGGGATTCACGCTTTCTCTTCACCACGATTCGTGAAGTGGCCGATCTGCCGGTCCGCGGCTATGCCCGTTTCGAGGTCGGGCGCTGGCGCTCGATGGAGACCATCCTTCCGGTGAGCACCGACGAGGTGACTCAGGCCGCGCGACGGGCCGACCTGCTGGCCGTCAAAGGCGCCGCTCCCGAACTCGAGCGCGGCAGCCGCGCCCGCGCCGTGTGGAACTGGCCGAGTGGCGAGGGGGGAGAGACGGTGATCCCCGGTGAATGGTACGCGACGACCCGGGGCAGCTCGCCGATCGCCGGGGCATGGCTGGGAATGCCGGTAGATTCGTTTCCGCCGCTGAGTCAGATCAGTCCAATCGAGCCCGGCGCGGGTGACTGGGTGGGCCTCAGCGCGCAGCTCGGTCGCCGGGGCGCCGACCGCCCGGTGATCAGCGGTCGGGTGAGTGGCGGACGACGGCAGGTGCTTACGGCCGCCGACGGCCTCTGGCGCTGGCGCTTCCATGGCGGGTCCAGTGAGCAGTCGTACCGCGCATTCGTCGCCAGCACGATCTCATGGCTCCTTGCCGGAGCCGATTCAGCGGCAGGGAAGGCACGGCCGATCCGCCCGGTCGTCGCGAATGGCCGGCCGGTGCTCTTCGAATGGACGGGATCGGGCGCCGCGCAGACTTTAGGCATCGCCGTCCGTGGCGACTCGACGGAGCGACGTGACACTCTGCGCTTCGATGGTACGGGCCGGGCCGAACTGTGGCTGGCGCCGGGACGATACCGCTACGAGGTCGATGGTGGCGGGAGCGG
>JBDTTN010000323.1:0-4039 GCA_039930625.1 Gemmatimonadota bacterium
CGTAATCGTCGATAGCACAACAAACTAACCCACGCCTCCCCCTCGGGCAACCCCGAAATGACCTCCGACGCTCCGGTTCCCGGCACCAGGCTCGGCCCCTACACCCTGAGGGAAATGCTCGGGCAGGGCGGCTTCGCCTGGGTCTACGCCGCCGAGCGCGAGGACGGCAAGTCGTTTGCCATCAAGGTTTTGAAGCCGCGGTACGCCAGTGATCCCGCCTTCGAGAGCCGCTTCCGCCAGGAGGCGGCCTTCGCGGCCGGCCTGGTGCACCCCAATATTGTCCACATCGAAGAGGTGAACAGCGAAGCGGGCATCGCCTACTTCACGATGGAGCTCCATCCGGACAATCTCAATGCCCGGCTCGGCAGAGAGACCAAGCTCTCGGAGGCTGAGGCCGTGAGGATCGCGGTGGGCGTCACCCAGGCGCTCGCCTTTGCGCATGAGCAGAACATCATTCACCGGGACATTAAGCCGGACAACATTCTGCTCGCCAGCGATCACCGTCCGATCATCACCGACTTCGGGATCGCGCGCGCGGTGAGCGGCTACGTGGCCGCGACCGGGTTCATGATGACCATCGGTACCCCCGCCTACATCTCGCCGGAACAGGCCCAGGGCCGTCCCCTCGATGGTCGCTCCGATCTCTACTCCCTCGGCATCATGCTGTACCGGATGCTGACCGGCGAGGTGCCGTTCAAGTCACGGGACTGGTTCGAGCTGGCGCGCATGCATGTCGAGGACCGCCCCGAGCCGCCTCGCAACCACGATTCGAACCTGTCCAAGCGGACCGAGCGCATCGTGCTCCGCCTCCTCGCCAAGCACCCCGACGACCGCTACCCGTCGGCGGCGGCGCTGCTCGAGGATCTGGCCGAGGCTTCAGCCCATCGACCCACCGCCGACATTCCGGTGCCTGAAGGCTATCTGCGGGATTCGACGAGCGTGAAGGGCGAGGAGGCGGAGAAGAAGAAAGGTTGGTGGAAGGTGTGGTGAGGGGCGCTGCTCCAGCCGCGCCCCTACTGCTGCAGCGAATTTTCTTCCGGGGTTATCAGCGCCGTCGTCCGCCCGTCGAGGCGATACACCGGACCGCCGGCCGCTTGCCGCACCCAAAAGGCGCCTGACGGAGTGGAATCGAAGACCAGTGCCAGGATCGGCTGGCCATCGGCGCCGGAAAGCGTGACTGCGCGCTCGGGCGGCGCGAAGGTGATGGAATCGAGCTCGGCGCGATCGGGGAAGCCGGCCGCCTGCAGGTCCCCGAAGACCGAGAGAAACCGCGCGACCTTGGTCGAATCCGCAGCCACCTTCCCGAGCGACCATGAGGCCCCCGCGCGAGTCAGCGTCCACCGGCCCTTGCCGCGCTGCACCTCCACGCGGGTGATGCCGTCCGGCTTCACACCCGCCACCCGACGGTCCCGCCACTCACTCTCACTCCGGGCAAGCAGCTCCGCGAACCGGCCGCGCAGCAGGTAGACCTCGGGAGCGCCGGCGCGCCGTACATAGAACCCGTCGAGGTCAGGGCCGCGATTGCCCACCACCAGATCGAGCAGCGGCTTTCCGGCCCCCGAGACCGTCAGGCGCTTCCCGACGACGGAATCCACCCCCAGTCGCGCATGTGAGGCGGAGCTCTGCGCGATCAGCTCGCTCTCCGCGGTGGAATCTCCCGAGACATCCAGGAACTCCTGTACCGCGCTCGCGGCCGCCGGAAATCCGTCCACCTGCCAGACATCGCCCTGCCTGACGAGCACCAGCGAGTCGGCGGCACCGGCGAGTCTGATGCGATCGACGGTCCCCGCCGGGAGCGCGGGCAGCGTCAGGTGGCCGGCGTCATCCCGGGTCCGGGCGCCGAAAAAGTGCAGCGCAAGCCAGAGGCCGAGCCCGAAGACGAGCGCCAACGCGATCCGCTGGAGAACTTTGGGGCTCATGCCGCCTCCCCCCGCCCGCCAGCCAGGGGCGCCCACGGCGTCAGTGACCGGCGCCGGCGGCTCAGGAGCCGGAGTGCGCCAAAGGCCGCGATCAGCAGCGGCAGCACGATCACATTGGCGTACTTCACTCCCTGCTGCAGCGCCGGTGTGGCGAAGAGCAGCCGCGGCGGACGGCGATCCCGGCTGCGGATCGAGATCAGCGCCTCGTCCTGGGAGAGCCAGTCCACCGCATTCAGCGCGAGGACGGCGTTCTCCTGCGCACTGCCGGCGTAGCGGTCGGTGGCAAATTCCATATTGCCGACGACCACCAGCCGGCCACGCGGGCCGGCCGAATCGCCGGGGGTAGGCTCGACGGTGACTCCGACGACGCGGGGCTTGAGATCCACCGGCGGGAACTGGCGCGTCGGCGAGAGGTCGATATCCCCTTCCGCGACACCGCCCACTCTGCTGGACATGAGGATTGGACGGACGGTGGTCCGGGCATCCTTCAGGGTTTCGATGCTGCTCACCCAGGGCAGAAAGATTTCGCCGACGCCATCGGTGACGACCGTTTCGCCGCCGGGCTGCGCCCGCACCCAGAACGGATAGGGCTGGAACACCTGGCCGCCGCCGGGACCGGGCACCGGAACCAGCTGGTTTGAGGAGAGGTCGTAGACCAGGTCCGGGCGCACCTTCACCCCGAACTGGGCGATCAGCGAGTTCCACACCGGCTCCCGGGCACTCGACCTGGGCGTCCGCCCCTCGATCGGTGCACCGGTCGTCATGATCAGCGCGCTTCCGCCCCGGGCGAAGAAGCGCTCGAACCACTGCCGCACGGCGCCGCTGAGACTGTCCGGCTGGCCGGCGATGATCAGCGTCCGTATCGAATCACTCGGCGCGGTCGAGTCGCCGAGCGAAAGCGGCCGCACGGTGTAACTCTTGGCCAGCTGCTCCTGCAGGATGTTGAACACCCGGCCATCCTGGCCCCAGTCATCCATCGCGGCGATCAGTCCGATGACCGGCTTCTGGCCCCGTGTCAGGCCGCGAATCGCGGCGGCGATCCGGTACTCGAGATCGTCGGTGCGCCGCACGAAGGGAATCGCCTCGTTGGCATCGGCGTATTGGATGACCAGGCCGAGATACCCTTCCTTGACCTGCAGCTCCGACTTGCCCACGACGTTGAACTGCACCGGCTGCACGCCGAGTGCCTGGGCGTCCCGCTTCGCCTCGGGATCCTCGGCGGGATCCTTCTCGACGATCTTGATCTTTCCCTTTCCGGCCGAACGCAGGTCGCCTAACATGTCGTCGAGGTCGCGCTTCATCAGCGCGACTTCCGCGGGCAGCTCAGCCGTGGCGAAGAGCTTGATCGTCACGATGTCGTCGAGCGACGCGACCAGCTGCTTCGTCGCCGGAGCGAGGGTGTATGCCCGTCCTGGAGTGAGGTCGATGCGCCCGCTGATGTAGCTCCCGAGCAGATTGACCACGACGAGCACGCCGACCAGGAGCAGCACGCCCAGTCGCAGGCGGCGCACGGCGCCCTGCCCCACGGCCAGCTTGCGGGCGAGGAGCGAACCGTACGCCAGGGTCAGGAAGATCGCGGCGAGCGAGACGAAATAGACCGCGTCCCGGAGATCGATCACCCCGCGGCCGATGCTGTCGAAATGGGCGAGGACGCCGAGTCGCGCAGCGATCAGCCCGAGCTGGGGCGGCAATCCCACTACCAGCGGGTTGAGTCCCACCAGCACCAGCAGGAACATCACCGCCACCGCGACGATGAAGGCCGTGATCTGGCTCCTGGTGATGCACGAGGCCCAGAGCCCGACGCCGGCCAGTCCGGCCGCGAACAGCATCGCGCCGACGTACTGCGCGATGACCGGCCCCCACTGCAGCTCCGAGCCCAGCGAAAGCCCGAGCGGAATCGGCAGCGTCAGCAGCAGGCCGGTCCACAGGAAGAAGACCGCCCCGAGGTACTTCCCGACCAGCAGCTCGAACTCCGTGATAGGCTGCGACAGCAGCACCTCCAGCTGCCCCGTGCGGGTATCCTCGGCCAGCGTCCGCATGGCGACGGCCGGAACGAAGAAGAGCATCAGCCACGGCAAGGTGTCCATCATCGGACGCAGCGTCGCCGAGTTGGTCAGGTA
>JBDTTN010000324.1:0-4022 GCA_039930625.1 Gemmatimonadota bacterium
GAGAGCATCCGGATCCACGCGATCTCGTAGACGAACGAAGCGATCGCGGTGCCGAGCGCGGTCCACAACAGCAGGCGGTGGATCGTGGCGGGCGCGAGCGGGAGCGTCTGCGGGCGACCCTTGTGGTCGCCGGTGTCGCGCGGTTCACCTGTACCATCGGCGCTGACCAGCGATTCGTCCGGGTGGTATTTCATCGCGACCATCGCCCCGACGGCGACGACGAAGTTGAGGATCGCCGCTGCCAGAATCGTACCGGGCAGACCCGAGGTCTGAATCAGGTAGAATCCGGCGATCAGCACTCCGACCGCGGCACCGAGGCTGTTGGCGAAGTAGAGTACGGCGAGGGTGCGGCCCGGGGCGCTCCGCAGACGGCGCAGTGCTCCCGCGGTCATCAGCGGGAAGGTGGCGCCGAGCAGAATCGACTGCGGCAGGATGAGCAGCGCTGCGATCCCCCACTTGCTCACCGTCAGCATGACGGATCCGGCGGTGGACGGAAACACCGTCGTATAGGCCCAGTTGGTGACGCCGACGTAGATGTCCTGGAAGAAGAGCCCCACGAGTCCGATGGCGAACTCGATCATCGCGTAGCCGAAGAGCGGCTCCTTGATCCGGTCGGTGATCCGGCCGACGATCATCGCACCGATGGCCATGCCGCCGAGGAAGATCACGAGGACGATGACCTGGGCATAGGCGTTGTGGCCGACGAACAGCCCGAGGTAGCGGGACCAGACCGACTCGTAGAACAGGCCGGCGGCGCCGGACAGGACGAAGAGCAGGGCCAGGACGACGAGCATGCGTGTCCTCGGGATGTGGCGGGGAGTGAGTCGTGGAGCCGGGTGAAGAGTAAGAGGGAGGAGCGAAAAGGGAAAAGGGAATGGGCAACCGGCTCAGGGGGCCGGGTGGGCGGCGAGATAGGCCTTGGCGGCCGCGAGGCGGGGCTGGAAGGGCTGGTCGGCGTGCGCCCACACGCGTACGACATAATCGTAGTGCGCCCGGGCGCTGTCCGGCTGGTTGAGCATCGCGAAGGCCTGGCCCAGCGCCTCGTGCAATTCCGTCTGGGTGACGTAGAGCGTCGAGCCGCTGATCACGTCGGTGTGCAGCGCACTCCGGAAGATCGGCACCGCTTCGGTGGCGCGCCCCTGCCGCTGTAGCAGCTGACCGAGTTGCAGATTGATGCGGGTGTACCCGTCGCTCGGCGCGAGGACGGCGGCGCGGAACTGGGCCTCGGTATCCGCCCATTGCTGGCGGGCCTCGGCCAGGAGTGCCAATGGGTAGTGATAGGCACGTTGATCGCGTCCTAACGCGCTGAGCTTCCCCAACTGCTCCAATCGCCGGGCCGTGACCGCCAGGGCCGCGGTGTCTCCGGCAGACGCGAAGTAAGTGCTGGCACGGGTTAGCCACCAACAGATCATGCGGACCGAGATCGTCGAATCGCCGGGGACTGGCCAGGGCCTATCGACGTAGCGTCGTGCAATGGCGGCCGCCTCGGCACCATGGCCTGACCCGAAGGCGATTTCGGCCGGGAAGACGTTCCACCCGGTCGGTTCGAGGCTCAGCCGCGGGGCGACCACGCGCTGCGCCTCGGTCAGGCGACCTGCATGCCGGAGTACCGCCACCGAATACCATTCAGGGTCCTCAGCCGAGCGGTCCGGGGGAGTCTTCCGCGCAAGGCGAACGGCCGCTTCGGCCCCTGCGATATCCCCCTGACGGAGGGCAGTCGAGACGCCCTCAAGGAGGAGATTCACCTGGCCACGCCCGCGATCGGCCATCTGCTGGGTGATCACCCGCGATTCGTCGAAACGCCCGAGCAGTTCAAGCGTGACCGCCATGAACCGGTCGGCCCGGAGATCATCGGGGCGAGCTGTTCGCCAGGTGCGCACGATGCGCTCGATGGCCGGCAGCGAATCGAGGGTGAGAAGATTCAATGTGAGGAGTTCGTATCCATCGCAGCTCGCGCAGGGGCCGCTGGGAAGCGGCCGGATGGTATCGAGCTGGATCACTCGCCGGGCCAGCTCGAGCGATCGAGAGTACGCTCCCCCGATCAGCGCGACGCGACTGGCGACGACCAGAATCTCGGGATCATCCGGAAACTGATTTGCCAGTAGCTCCGCGAGCGGCTGGACCCGCGGGTCGTTGTCGACCATGGCCCGCTGCAACTCGATCAGCTGGCGTTCCGCGGGCGAAGCGAACGGCGCCATCCGAAGCGCCTGCGCCATGTAGCGATTGGTCCGCGCCCCATCTTTCCAGTCGAGAATCTTGACCACCCAGTAGGCCGCCATCGCGAAGGTGGAATCCGCGGCTACCGCTGCCTCCATCTGCGCCAGCGCTTCATCCTGATTGCCCCTGGCGTAGTACGCCTCCAGGCCACTGCGGTAGTGGTCCCGCGCCTGCATGGACCTGGTGCTCACCACCTCGCTGTTGCGTACCAGGAGGGTGGGAGACGTGGGCCGACCGCGCCAGAGCGCGACCGCTCCGAGGAGCAGAAGAACCGCGACGACCACGAGGCGCGGCGCCCAACGCCGGGGCGCCGTCGCGTTGATGCCAGGGACAGCTGGCTCCGGTTGCGCGGACGCTGTCGGCGCGCTGACCGGCACCGTTGGCTCAGGAGGACGCGGTAGAGACGGGGCGACCGTTGTGTCGGGTGACGGTGGGGGGCGCGGAATGTCTCGCTCCCTGACCCTGACGATCATCGCCTGAGTCTCGGCCGAGGGTTCGTCGCCGTATTCGGCCTTCAAGCGGCGGGCGAAGGTATCATAGGCGCGGAGCGCGCCGGCCCGGTCGCCCATGCGGTCCAACAATGCGATCAGTCGTCGCAACGCGGTCTCGTCATCATGGGTGAGCGCCAGGGCCTGACGCCCCCACGTGGTCGCGGGTCCGCTCCTCCGATTCCGTTCCGCTCCATCAGCGAGATCCCACGCTGCCTTGGCGGCGAGGCTTCGCAGTCGTCCCCGTTCATCTTCCAGCCACTGCTCGAAGCCTGGCGCCCCTTCCGGCACAAAGAAGGAGGGGAGCAGGTCGCCGCGATATAGCTCCAGCGCCTCCTCCGGTCTCCCGCCCTGAATGGCGCCGAGAAAGGCGGGGACGTCGCACCAGAGCCGCTCAGGCGATACCCGGACCTCGTCGTCTCCCACCGCCTCGAATACATCCTCGCCCAGGTCGGTCCGGAGGACATACAGCGCCTGCCGAACCGCCTTCCGTGCTCCCGACTGATCCATCTCTGGCCAGAAGAGAACCGTGAGCACATCCCGCCGAACAAACTTCCCGGGCTGCTGCGCGGCCAGGTAGGCGAGCACGGCGAAGCGCTTCGGCCGCCCGATGAGGGGCCGGAGATCGCGCCCATCGGGCGCGGCAAGCTGAATCCCTCCAAGGAGTTGAAGTCGGAGCATGGGCTCCGCTCAAGGTAGGCCGGGTAAGCGTCTCCTGCCAAGAGACGGGGGGAGGGACAGGGGCGGGACGGGGCCGGCGCAGGTTGGTTTTCGTTGCGCTGTTCAACCCCATTCTGGAGCCTCCAATGCCCCGCCTCTCTGTCTTTGTGACGACCGCTCTAGGCGGTCTCGTTGTGCTCAGTGCCGCCTGTTCCGACAGCTCCGGGCCCAGCAAGCCCAAAGGCATGACCGGCACCTGGGCGGTGTCGGTGGCCACCTTCGACGAGAGCGCCGCGGGGCGGGCAACCTGTCACGTCAGCCCGACGTTCTCGATGACCATCGACAGCACCGCACAAGGCACGGGTGTCGCGCTCTCGACTGGCACGAGCAGTGAGTCACTCATCTGCACCAGCGGTGACATCTTCACGCTCACAGTCCAGGATAGTCTCGCCTCGGTCCTCCTCAGCGGTGGGATTGATCCCCAGCACGCGGTGGTCTGGCAGGTCGGTAGTTCAACATCGGAGTTCCTTGCGCTGACCTGGCCCGACATGGGCGGCGATTCGATCGGCGGGATCGTGATCAACGTTGACACCGTTGGATCGGTAGAGCTCGGTCAGTCCATCTGGAAGGCGCTCCGGCAATGACCGCCCCAATGCG
>JBDTTN010000325.1:0-4022 GCA_039930625.1 Gemmatimonadota bacterium
CTGGTCGGGGTGGCGGGGGTGGTCGTCGGAGTGATGTGGGTGTGGAGAGCGGTGGAGTGAGCCATCGGAGCCTGGCCGGGTGCCGCGCGAGCCCGGGCCTCGGCGGCGAACTGAGGTGAGCGAGCGACCCTTGTGATCGTCCGCTTCGGATGCCCGCCCGGCACGATCCCCGAGCGCCGCGCAATTCCCCGACGCCCGCCCCCATCACCCCATTACCACTCCCAGCAGCAGGCCCGCGATCACGATCCGCAGCACTCCGCCGACCATCGGCTTCCAGGGTACCCCGCCGGCCGGACGATTCCGCAGCCGAGCCGGTATCTCCATCAGCGCGCCCACGATGACAAAGAGCGGCACCGCGCCGCTGCTGCCGAGGCTGGCGAACCAGAGCCCCGCGAAGAGCGTGAGCAGCGCCGCTTCCACGGCCAGGATCGGCAACGCTGTCCTCAATGCCGGCCACATCGATTCCGGCGCCGCGGTGATTCGCCGCTCCAGCTCCCGCCACACCGCGAAGCAAAGCGTCACCGCAGACCATGCCAGCAGGACCCGCGCAAAGGTCATCTAGAACGTGGCGCGGAGCGAGTCCGCGCTGTAGAGCTGGCCTCGCACCATCACCCGCTGCACCGTACGGGTGTTGCGGATGTCGATCAGCGGATTCGCCTTGAGTACAACGAGGTCCGCCACCTTCCCCGGCGCCAGAATCCCGATCGAATCGGCGCCGAGGAGCTGCCCCGTGTTGAGCGTGGCCGTCTGCAGTGCGTCGGATGGCGTGAGCCCCGCGTTGACCAGAAGCTCGAGCTCGGTATTCAGGCTGAGTCCGGGCACCAGCAGCTGGTTGCTCGCGTCGGTCCCCGCCACGATGCGACCGCCTGCCGCGCGGAATTCCCGCAGGAAGAGATCCTGATTGGGTCGGGAGGCGCGGAAAGCCGTGAAGTCGGCGCTGGTCCATCCCGCCCGAGCCACCATCCCGGGCACATCCCACTTCTTCATCTGGCTGTCGGGTACGGTCTTGAGATCATCGCCGGTCAGAACGGCGGGGTCGTCGAGGCGGCTGAAGGTCTCATGCAGGACGAGGGTGGGAATCGCAGTCACCCGCGCCTCGGCAAGCGTCACGGCGACCCGCTGGAGCGCGGCGCTGTCCAGCCCGGCCCAGCTCTTCTCGAAGTAGGTCCATCCGCGGAAGAAGCTGGCGCGATGTTCCGCGTAGAACTTCTCCGGAGTCTTGCTCGCCGCCTCGGGAATGCCGGTGAGATGCTCGATCGAGCTGACACCCAGCTTCGCAGCTGTCAGCGCATCAGTCAGCCCGAGGTGCGCCGTCACTTTCAGATTCAGGGTGGTCGCCTCGTCCATCAGCGCCTTGAGCAGCTCCGGGGTTATGCGGGTGTAGATCTTCAGGTAATTCACCCCCAGCACCGCACGCCGGTCCACCGCTCGACGAATCTGATCGGCGGTCTTCACCTCGGTAGCGTCGGAGTAAGTGGCGGGAGCTCCATCGATCATTGCCCCCGCGCTGTAGATCCGCGGCGCGACCAGCCCGCCCAGGCTGACCTCCTCCCGCAGCGCCAGGATCGAATCCTGGTTGCCGTGCACGTCTCGCACCGTCGTTACGCCCGCGGCGACGTAGCGATTCAGAGCCCAGCGCTCCGTGTGGGCGTGCCCGTCGATCAGCCCCGGAATGATCCACGATCCGGTGACATCCACTACGACGGCGCTCTTGGGGATCTCGAAACCTTCGCGCGGGGCGATGGTCTCGATCTTTCCCTGGTACACCACGATCACCGCGTCCCGCAGGACGGGATCGCCGGCGCCGCTGATGAGGTTGCCGCCGACCAGCGCGATCCGGTCCTTGTGGCGCGGTGCACAGGCGGTGAGCGCGGCGAGCAGCAGGAGCCCGAGGTAGCGCATCTCAGTCGCTCGAGGAAGGAAAGCACGTGGCATCGAGGTCCGGTCGTCGAAGTCGCTGAAACGTGCCGCTACGCTGTGGGTGGCGCAAGATCCAACAGGACCTACCGCCCAACGGCCCCGGGGACTACTCTGCGACCATGTCCCTGCTGAGCCGGTGGTTCCGCCCTCCCGCGAGTCCGCTCATCATCGTGAGCAACCGCGAGCCCTTCGTTCATCATCGCGATGACCAGGGCGCGCTGCACCTCAACCCGCCCGCGGGTGGACTGACCTCTGCCCTGCAGCCGGTCATGGCGATGACGGGCGGCACCTGGGTGGCGTGGGGCAGCGGCTCCGCCGACTTCGAGATGACCGATACCGGCGACACGCTCCGGGTGCCGCCGGAGCGCCCGAGCTATCGTCTGCGACGGCTGCGCCTGACCGCCGAGGAGGTCTCCGGGTACTACCTCGAGATCGCCAACCGGGCACTCTGGCCGCTGTGCCATTCGCAGTTGCCCCGCTTCGTCTACGATGCCGCGGACTGGCTCGTCTACAGCAGAGTGAATGAACGGTTCGCCGCCGCAGCAATTGCCGAAGCCAGAGGTCGCCCGGCCACCTGCTGGATTCAGGACTACCATCTGGCCCTGGTGCCTGACACATTACGGAAAGTCGGGCATCTCTTCGTCCACCAGTTCTGGCACATCCCCTGGCCACCGCCTGACATTCTGCGGGTCCTGCCCGCTGCCCGTGCGCTGCTCGCCGGACTCCTCGGCAACCACCTGCTCGGCTTCCAGACCTCGGGGGATGCCCGCAACTTCCTCGACGGCGTGCGCAGCTTCCTGCGGGGTGCGGTCGTGGACCGCACTCGAGGTCTGGTGCGTTACCGGGGCCGGCGCACCGCGGTGCGGAATTTCCCCATCTCCATCGACGCCCAGGCGTTCGCGGAGCTGGCGCGCGAGCCTGGCACCGCGGCCGATGCACGTCAGGTGCGGCGCTCCGCCCTGCCGGGCGAGGGGCAGCTGCTCCTGGGCGTCGATCGGATGGACTACACCAAGGGCATTCCGCTCCGCTTCCGTGCCCTGGCGCGATTGCTTGAGACCCATCCGGACCTCATTGGCCGGGTGACGCTGGTGCAGGTGGGAGTGCCGACGCGCACCCTGATCCCGGAATACGCCTCGTTCGAACGGGATGTCGCCGAGATGGCGGACGAGATCAACGGCCGCTTCGCGAGGAACGGCTGGCGGCCAATCCATCTGATCAGCCAGCAGCTCGACCACGAGACGCTCGTCGCCTACTACCGCGCGGCGGACGTCTGCATCGTCTCTCCGCTGATCGACGGCATGAACCTCGTCGCCAAGGAGTTCATCGCCTCCCAGGAGGGACGGCTCGGCGTCCTCGTGCTCAGCCGGTTTGCCGGGGCCGCGCGGGAGCTGCGCGAAGCGCTGCTGGTGAATCCCTACGACGTCGGCGCAGTGGCGGAAGCCCTGTACCGGGCCATCACAATGCCGGCCGAGGACCGCGAGCGGCGCATGAACGCGCTGCGCCGCCGGCTCCAGCGACACACCATCCAGGACTGGATGGACGAGATCTTTGCGGAGGTCGCCCGACTGCGGGGGCGGGCATGAGCACACCCCTGTCGCGCGGGCCCGGAGTCCGTGCCATGTTCGCTCGGCTAGTCACGTCGGAGGCGCCGCTGCTCTTCCTCGATCTGGATGGGACCCTCGCGCCACTGGTCGAGCGCCCCGTCGCGGCCCGGGTGCCAGACTCCACCCGTCGGGTTCTCCGGGCATTGAGACGGGGCGGAGCGATCGTCGTCCTCATCACCGGTCGCTCCATCGACGGAGCGCTCCGAGTCGCCCCAATGCCCGCCGATGCGCTCCTCGGGGATCACGGTGCACGCGCGCTCATCGATGGGCGGAGAAGTTCGTGGCTCCCGGCGGAGACCGCGCGCCTCACTCGGGCGGTAGCCATGGTTGAGGCGCTGATCAGCCAGACTCCAGGACTGCGCCTGGAGCAGAAAGAGCGCTCGCTCGCCATCCATCTCCGCATTGCCGGTGGGCACAAGAATCCGATCGTGCGCGAGGTCGCCCGCCGCCTCCGCGTGGCGGGGCTCAGGGCGCTGCGGGGACGCCGGGTGATCGACG
>JBDTTN010000326.1:0-4015 GCA_039930625.1 Gemmatimonadota bacterium
GTGTCCCAGACGGCCATCGCATCCACGTAGCGGCCAAGCTGATTCAGTTCGTCGGCGATGTTGTTGAGCGCGTAACGTACTCCCTGCTCGTCGTCGGCGGCCTGCAGCGCGGGAATCGCCGCGCGGTACCCGGCAATCGCCGCGTCCCGATTCTTGGCATGGAACTCGATCTGCGCCGCCTCGAACAGCACCAGGCCGCGCTGCTCCTTCAAGTCGTAGACTTCCACGACGAGCGACGAGATGTGATTGAGGGCGCGGGCCTCGTCGAAGCGGCGGGCCTCGGCAAGCCGGGTGGTCTGGGTCCGCCACTCGCCGAGCCACACTCCGTCGGAGAGCGCATTGGGCTGCGACTTGATGAGCTGCCGACGCTCGTCGTCGCTCTTCGCGGCGAGCAGTTCGTCCCGCACCGCGGCCTTGCCCGGCGTCGCGTCGTCGCCGATCCAGGCAGCGAACGCCGATCCGAGATGCAACGAGCGCCCCAGGTAGTGGCCCGGGTAGCTCACCACGAAGTCGAGATAGCGGGAGAGATCCTCCGGTGTGGCGGAGGCGAGAACCGCAAGGACGCTGCGCCCCTTATAGCGCCCCTTCTCGATCGGCTGCCGGAGCTGGTCATCGGCCGCGATCGCGGTGTCCACCCGCTTCGCCACCGCATGGAGATCCGCGGCCATCGCGATCAGGGCCGGCGTCATGAGGGAATCGTTGTCGTGCTGCAGGACTTTCCAGAACCGATAGAACTCGCCACCGTCATCGTCCCGGTAGATGATCCGGCGCGTCACCAGCTCCGTGAGCAGCGTCGGTGTCACGGAGTAACGCTCTTCCAGCTGCAGGGAGACGAGGTCGCCTTCGAAGACCCGCTGCTCCGGCTTGCTTCCATCGGTGAGCTTGATGGCGACGAGGCTGCCGGTGCTGTCGGACAGCAGGACCTGGGCGTCGCCCAGCGAGGATCCGCCACGCGAGGTCATCGAGTCGCGCCGCACGCTTATCGCCTCGCCCACCATACCCGTCAGCACCCCTCCGCTCGTCCCCGCCTCCAATCGGACCTGGGCCGAGTCAGCGCGGATCCACAGCACCTCGGTGATGCGGAAGCGCAGCCACTTGAGGGTGGGTGCCGGGCGTCCGGCCTGGGCGATGGCGGAGGCTGGAAAGAGGAGCAGGGCGATCAACAGCAGGCATGGCTGGAGACGCAGGCGCATGGATCCGGTCTGGTCGGAGGACTCGGCAGGACGCGGGTTCACGCGTCCCTTGGACACTGCGGTAAGTTACAGTTTCGTCATCAGTCGCGGGGCGTGCAAGTCAGCTGGCCGGGAGCATCCCAAGCGCCGTGACACCCCAAGCCAAGGTGCTGCTCCAGATGCCTTTCCGATACCCGTCAGCCGGGCCACTGCTCGGTGCGCTCCTGCTCGTCCCCATCGGCGGCTGGAGCCGGCCGGCGGTCTCCCCTTTGCCCGGCAATGCTTCCTCGCTGATGGCGCCGTCGGCAGACACCGGTCGCAAGCTCGCCCTCATTATCGCCATCGCCAAGTATCCCCGCGCCAGCGGCTATCAGAAGCTCAGCTCCAACAACGATGTCCCGCTGATCCGCGCCGCGCTGCTGCGCCAGGGATTCGATTCGTCCGCGATCCGGCTGCTCGCCGACAGTCAGGCCACCAGGGCGGGGATTCTGCAGGCCCTTGATGCGCTGGTGGCGGAATCGCGGCCCGGCGATGTGGTGGTGGTGCACTACTCCGGTCATGGTCATCAGATGACCGACGACAACGGCGATGAGGAGGACGGGCTCGATGAGCTCTGGGTGCCCTTCGATGCGCGGAGTGACGTCGACCCGGCGACCTACCAGGGAGAATACCACATCAAGGACGATCAGCTCGAGCCGATCTTTCAGCATCTGCGACAGCAGATTTCGCCCGGCGGCAATCTCATCGTATTCATCGATGCCTGCCACTCCGGGTCGGCGACCCGTAGTGCCATGCCGGTGCGCGGCGGGCTCCCGCCCATCGGCAAGCCGGCCGGGAGCAGGACGGCCACTCGCGGCGGGACGCCGTCCGGTTCAGGCTGGCTCGCGCCGATGCCGGTCACTCGGGGTGGCAGCGGCCCCGCGTCCGGACTCGCCCCGATGGTGGTGTTCTCCGCCGCCCGCCAGGATCAGCTTGCCACCGAAGTGGAGCTCAAAGGTGAAGACAAGTCGGCCGGCTCACTCTCGGTCGGGCTCAGCCATGTGCTGGCCACGCTGAATGGTGCCGAGGGCCAGGTGATCACCTATCGCGCGGTCTTCGATCAGCTCAAGTCCTGGATGCAGGGCGAAGTGCCGCTGCAGTCGCCGCAGCTGGAGGGAGACGCGGACGTCGCGGTGTTCAGCGGGCGCGCGGTAACCCAGAAGCCTTATTTCCGGGTGGCGGCGCTCGAGGGGGATTCGGTCGCGGTGCTCGATGGCGGCACGCTAGTGGGGCTCCTGCCGGGGTCGAAGCTCGCCTTCTATCCAGTGGGGACCCAGGATCCTGCCAAGGCGACCGCCCTCGCCATCGGCGAGGTCGCCCATGCCGATGAACTGCAGGCCTCGGTGCGGCTCGCACCGGGGGGGCATGCCGCCGGGAGCTGGGCCTTCGTGACCGCCTACGCCTTTGCAGAGTTCAGGGTGCGGCTGCAGCTTGACCCTGCGATTCCAGCCGCGGCACGAGCCGCGCTGGCCGCCGACTTCGAGCATAGCGGCGTGATCCAGCTCTCTGACTCGCTGGCGGAGCTGATGGTCAGGCCGGCGGGCCCGCGTGGTCGCGGGGGAGCCCCGCTCACCGTGAGCTGGGCGGAGGACACCACCGTCGCACTGCTGCCGCCAGTGGATGCATCGAGCGCCGCCGGCCGTGCAACGCTCACCGAGCGGGTGCGGGCGCTCGCCCGCGGCAGTTATCTCAAGCAGGTGCAGATGGCCGATCCGAAGATCCGGGTGCGGATCGAACTGGTGCCGGCCACCCACAGCTTCGGTGCGGACGGCAGTTGCGATGCGCGCCGCTCGGACACTGTACATGTGGCCGCCCGACTCTCGCCCGGCAATCAATGGCAGCTTCGGCCGAACGACGGGTACTTCCTGCGCTTCATCAACGAGGGGCCTGACTCGGCCTACATCGCAGTGCTGGACCTGACCCCTGACGGCGAGATCGGGCAGCTCTTTCCCCGGGCGGATCTCTCGGGCGAGGACAATCTGCTGCCACCGGGCGGACACTACCTGAGCAATCTCTGCTTCTACGCCACCGAACCGTTCGGTACCGAGGTGCTCAAACTCTTCGCGACCCGGCGCCGGGTGGACTTCGGACCTGTGCTCACGACTCATGGGGTGAATCGCACGGGCGAGGTGCATCCGCTGGAACGACTTCTCGCGGAGACTTACGGTCGAACGCGGAGTGAACCGCCCGCCGCGCCGCAGGGCACCGGTTCCACCATGGCGCTCACCCTGCAGGTGATCCCGCCCGCGACCACGACCGGTCCCTGAGCGCCGGGGCGTCGCATTGTGAAGGGGCGCCATCTTGCGCTTCAGCGGCGAACACCGATCTTGCAGGGAGCGGCGCCTGGCCGGGTGCCGCCCCCACCTAATGCAGACTGACAGACCATGAATGATGCGATATCCGCCTGGCTCGGCGATGCCGGCTCATTGGCGTGGCAAGTCGGGGTCGTGCTGCTGGTAATCGTGAACGTGGCAGCGGTCGCGGTGGTCTCCGTGACGCGGGACCGTGGACTCGTCAACCGGTGGACCAGCCGCTGGCTCGGCCTGAATATCGGGCTCATCGGATTCGGGGCCGGGATACCGCTGCTGACGGGACTCATCCGCATGGCCCTCAGCGCCCTGCCTTCCGTCGGATCGACCGCGGCCCACCTCCCCAAGTAGCCGCGGCCCGGGACGATTGATTCGGGGAGCCCCATCGCCGCATCGCGCCGGCCCCCGTTGCCGCACGCCACCCCCTCCGCTCAACCTGACCACCGCCTCCACGCTGGCGTCGCCCGGGACCCCGGCCCCGGGTTAAGTTGTTGT
>JBDTTN010000327.1:0-4010 GCA_039930625.1 Gemmatimonadota bacterium
CGCAGAAAGGCGCGGTGAGGGCGCGCCGGATACCCGGTCACCACCGCCCCGGCGGCCACTCTCCCCGGGCCGAAGACGACGCTCTTGGCACCGATGACCGCACCGTCACCGATCACGACATGGTCGGCGACGCCGACACCGCCGGCGATGACGACATCGTCCCCGATGCGGCAGCTCCCCGCTATTCCGCTGGTCGCCATCACCAGGCAGCGCGACCCCAGGTGCACGTTGTGTCCGATCTGTACCAGATTGTCGAGCTTGGTCCCGCGCCCCACGATCGTATCCTCGAAGCTGCCGCGGTCCACGCACGCCGCGGAGCCGATCTCCACGTCATCTTCGAGGATGCATCGCCCGAGGTGCGGCACCCTTCTATGGCCGTCGGTTCCGCGCAGATAGCCGAATCCGGGGCCGCCGATCACCGCACCGGCCTTCAAGATCACCCGATGCCCGAGCGTCGCGCCGGGATAGCAGACGGCGTTGGGGCCGACTATGCAGTCGTCGCCAAGCGTCACGCCGGACCCGATGCAGGCGCCCGATCCGATCCGTGCCCTCGCTCCGACCCGTGCCCCCGCTTCAATGACCGCGAAGGCTGCCACGGAGCAGTCCGGCCCGAGGATGGCGTCCGGCGCAACGCGCGCCGCGGGATCGATGCCGGTCGACTCCACCGCCGGCGGCGCGAACGCGGCGGCCGCCCGCACGAGTGCATCGTCAGGCGCGGACACTATTATCCGGGTGCCCGGGCCGCCGCGCTCGCCAGCGAGGGATTCGGGAACGAGCGCAGCCCCCGCGCGGGTAGCCCGGAAGGCGGCGAGATAATTTGGTGTGAGGAGAAAGGTCAGTGCTTCCGGCCCCGCCCGGTCGAGCGGGGCCAGGTGCTGGAGGAGGAGGTCTCCGTCGCCCTCCAGGCGGCCGCCCACCAGCGTGGCGACCGCCCGGGCAGTCAGGCGTATGGAGTGCGACGCCAGGTTCAGGGCTGCGCCTTGATCTTCGCGATCACCTTGTCGGAGACATCGAGCGATTTGTCCGCCGCGACGATCAGGCCGTCATTCGCGCTCACATCGAACAGCAGGGCGAATCCCCCTTCGGCGCGCACGCTCTCGATCGCGTCGTTCACCTTGTTGTGGAGCGGCGAGAGGAGCTCCTGCTCACGCTGAGCCGCCTTGTCCCGTAACTCGTTGGCACGCGTCTCGAGCCGCTGCCGCTGCGCGTCGAGGTCCCGACGCTTGGCGGTCTTCGCCGTCGCGGACAGCATGACGGACTTCTGCTCGAAGTCCGCGGCGGCGGAATCGAGCGTCGACTGCAGCCGCTCGACCTCGGTACGGAATCCGGTGAGCTCCCGGTTATAGGTCGACTCCGCCTGGGCGTACCCAGGCGTCGCGAGCAACACCGCGCGGGCGTTGATGTAGCCGATCTTCTGCGCCCCACCCTGCGCGGACGCCGCTGTGGGCACGCTGACGAGGCCGAGCGCCAGCGCCAGTGAGAAACCGAACACACGACGGACCATCGCAAACTCCCTGCTGAGTGTGAAGAGCCGGTCTAGAAGAACTGACCGAGCTTGAAGTGGAGCTTCCATCCCGGGTTCGGCGTGCCGTCCGCCTTCACCCGGTCGAATCCGTAGCCGAGGTCGATGCCGATCGGCCCGAGTGGCGACAGGACCGCGACGCCGAAGCCGGCGCCGCGGAAGAGGCGGCTGGGATCGTACTGCCGCGCGCTGCGATACACATTGCCGGCGTCGATGAAGGTGCTGAAATAGAGTGACTGGCTGACTCGCGCACCGGCCTCCACCGTGAAGGCTGCGTACGACTTGCCGAAGGCCCCGACGCCGGCCGCGGAGCTGCCACCGGCCGTGGGATCGTAGCCGCTCGGCGTGATCGAGAATTCGTCGTAGCCACGCAGCGGAATGCCGAACTGGGTGCCGCCCAGCGAATAGAGCTCGGTGAAGAACGGTCCGGCATCGCCGAAGATGAATCCGCTCTTCGCCGTGAGCCCGAGGACGAACTGGATGCCGCTGCCGAGCTGGGCATTGCCACCGGTGGAGCCCAGCGGGGCGTAGTACCGTCCCTCGAAATCGATCTTGCGGTAGTTGCCGGTCCCGCCGAGCACGCCACCGTTGAACTCGAGCGAGACGTTCGTCAGTGCGCCGCCGGTGGCGAACGGCAGGCCGAACCGGGTGTCGCGCACGATGCTTCCACCCAGCGTGGAGCGGGTGCAGTTGGAGCAGCGGAATCGGGCGCGCAGATCGACGGAGCCTTCGGTGAATTTGATCTGCTGCAGTCCGTACGAAGTGAACAGCCGGGTGTACCGGGAGCCGAAGAGCGGAAAGCCCAGCTGCACATTGCCGCCGACCTGGCGGCGGCGGCCGAGGTCGCCGACGGTGAAGCGCTGCCGGGAATTGAAGAGCGAGACCGTTCCGGAGACCCGGGACTCCTCGATGGCGGGGTCGGTATAGCTCAGCGTGAAGTCGTTGATGTTCTTGCCGAACTGCCACATCAGCTTGCCGCGCTTGCCGCGGCCGAACAGGTTCGGCTCCTCGAGGCCAAGGAAGCCGCCGAGGCCGGTTCCCTGTCCCAGTGACGCGCCGAAGTTGATGTTGCCGGTGCGCCGTTCCTCGACCCGGAAGGTGATGTCCACATCGACGCCATTGTCGGTGGGCTTCACGTCAGGCGGGGCCATCTGCTGCTGGAAGAATCCGAGGTTGGCGATGTTGCGATAGCTCTGGATCAGCCGGTCCCGGTTGAACAGCTCGCCGGGCACCAGCACGATCGCCTCGCGGATCACCCGCTCGTGGGTTACGTCGTTTCCGACGATGTTGATCTTGTTGATCGTGGCGGGCTGGCCCTCGCGAATCGTCCAGCGGAGGTCGATCAACGGCGTGCCATCGGGGCCGACCCGCCGAGTTTCATCAGGCGTGACCTGGGCGTAGATGTAGCCGTTGTTGCTGTAGAGCGTGGAGACGTTTTCGGTCGAGGTGCTCCACTCGGTGCCGTTGAACGGCAGTCCGGCGCCGCCATTCAGGCCGAAGGGGTAGAGCGCCATGAGGTCTTCGGTGCTGAAGCGGCGATTGCCCACGATCTGGAAGGTCCCGATCTTGTAGACCGGGCCCTCATCGACATCGAGGTGCAGCGTCGCCTTGCCATTGGTGGAATCGACTGCGATCGAGTCCTTCATCACCTGGAAGTCGATGTAGCCCTTACTGCCGTACCACGCCGGGAGCTTCTCCCGGACGTCCTGCTGCAGCTTGTCGTCGTCATAGCGCCCCTGCTGCCACCAGAAGAATCCTTCGGGTCTGGTGCTCATCCGCTTGACCAGCGCGTTGTCAGGGAAATGCTCGTTGCCGTCGATCGTCACCTGGCTGATCGCGACCCGGTTCCCCTCGTCGATATCAAAGACCACGCCCGCCTGCCCGGGCCCCGGCGTTGTCTCGATCACCTTCACTACGGCGGCGTAGTAGCCGCGCGCGTGGTACATGGAGTCGATCCCCGCCCGGGACCGCTCCACCGCGGCGCGGTCCAGCGGCCGCCCTTCGCCCAGCTTCACCCGCTCCTTCACCGTGCGCTCGGAGATCTGTTCCACTCCCTTGATCGCCCAGCGGGAGAGGATCGGGCGTTCTGTCACCCGGAGGATGAGGACCACCTTCCCAGTCGGGTCTTCGCCCTGGGCGACGGACACCTCGTCGAACTGGCCGGTACGGAACAACGCGGTGATCGCGCGCTGGATATCCCGGTAGTTGGTCGGCTGCCCCACCAGGAGCCCCGAACTGGTGATCACCTGCTGGGTAGTCAGCCGGGTGTTTCCCTCGACCGCCAGGCTGTCGAGTACGGGAGCGGGGGCCGCTGGAAGCGCAGCAGGCTCCTGGGCGCGCAGGGAGCCGGCGGCGAGCGCCGAACAGGACAGGAACAGGCCGAGCAGTCGAATACGCAAGTGGGCCATGCGGAAAGGAGACCGACGGTCCCGGAGGACCGTCGGCTCTCGTGGCAGGGTCAGGCCTTGGAACCGCTGAGGGCGCGGAA
>JBDTTN010000328.1:0-3986 GCA_039930625.1 Gemmatimonadota bacterium
CCCATGGATCTCGATGCGATCATCGTCGCCACTGCGACCCCAGATCACATCATCCCGTCCACCGCCTGCTACCTGCAGGCGCTGATCGGAGCGGAACGGGCCGCAGCCTTTGATCTCGGAGCAGCCTGCTCAGGCTTTATCTACGGCCTGACCATGGCCGAAGGGCTGATCGCCAGCGGTCAGGCGGAGCACGTCCTGGTGATCGGCGGAGAGAAGCTCACCAGCATCACCGACCAGCAGGATCGCTCCACCGCCATTCTCTTCGGTGACGGCGTCGGTGCGGCCGTGATGTCGCGGTGCCCGGCAGGCAGCGAACGGGGCTTGCTTTCGTCATTCATCAAGTCCGATGGCCGGCTCGCCGGGCTGCTCTACGTGCCGAGTGGCGGCAGCGCCGATCCGATCAGCGAGAAAGTCGTGCGCGAACGGACCCACTACATGAAGATGGCGGGCCGCGAAGTCTTCAAGCACGCGGTGCTGACGATGGCCGAAGCCTGTGACGAGGCGATCCGCCGGGCGGGGATCACCGCGGACCAGCTCGACCTGCTCATTCCGCACCAGGCCAACATCCGGATCATCGACTCGACGGCGAAACACGCCGGGATCCCGCGGGAGAAGATCGTGGTGACCGTCGACCGCTACGGCAACACCTCAGCCGCATCCATTCCGATGGCGCTTGCCTACGCGGAGTCCACCGGGCGGCTGAAGCCCGGGATGCTGATCATGCTGGTGGCCTTCGGCGCCGGCTTCACCTGGGGCGCGGCGGTGCTTCGGTGGTGAGTGTGCTCGTCTGCCCGGGTCAGGGCGCGCAAAAGGTCGGGATGGGGAAGGACCTCGCGGAACGATTTCCCGCAGCGCGCGACAGCTTTGCCCGTATTGATGAGGCCCTCGGTGTCGCGCTGTCCCGCATCATGTGGGAGGGTCCGGAGAGCGAGCTCACGCTGACTCACAACACCCAGCCCGCGATCCTGGCGCACAGCGCCGCGGTCTGGGCTGTCGTGGGAGACCAGCTCCGCGGGACAATGAAAGCCGCCGCAGGTCACAGCCTGGGTGAGTACAGCGCCTACCTCGCCGCAGGGTCACTCAGTGCGGAAGTCGCTGCCCGGCTGGTGCGGCGCCGCGGCGAACTGATGTTCGAGGCGGGGACCCGACGTCCGGGGGCGATGGCCGCGGTGCTGGGCCTCGCCACGGAGGAAGTCGTGGCAGCCTGCCGCGAGGCCTCGGCCGGGACGGAGGTCGCCGTGGCTGCGAATCTCAACGCCCCGGACCAGACCGTGCTGTCGGGCGATCCCGCCGCAGTAGAGCGGGCAGGTGAGGGGTGCAAGGCTCGAGGCGCCAAGCGAGTCATCGCCCTCAAGGTGAGCGGCGCGTTTCATTCGCCGCTGATGCAGCCGGCCGTCGCGGGGCTTACAGAGGCGCTAGCCCGGGCAGACTTCGCCGATCCTGCCGTCCCGGTCATCGCCAACGCCACGGCGACGGCGGTCAACACCGGTGCTGAAGCAAAGCGCCTGCTCGCCGAGCAACTCACGGCTCCAGTGCGCTGGGTGGGGTGCATGCAGCAGGCGGCCGCACTGGTGCCGGGAGCGAGCTTCGTCGAGATCGGTCCCGGCAACGTGCTGAGCGGACTGGCCAGGCGGATCGTGCCGGGGGCTGCAACCGTGGCCCTTGGGACAGCAGATGAAGTCGAGAAGTACCTGACAGCTAATGGCTGACGGCTAATGGCTTCCACCATCGACCTCACCGGGAAGACGGCGTTCGTCACCGGCTCCACCCGCGGCATCGGGCGCGCGATCGCAGGGGCACTGCATAAGGCGGGCGCCAGCGTGGCGATCGTCGGGCGGGACCTCGCCACGGCGGAGCGGGTCGCAGCGGAGCTGGGGGAACGGGCGGTCGGGGTCGCCTGCAACGTGACCGATGCCGGCCAGGTCGAGTCGGCGATCGGTACGGCGGAGAAGGCCCTGGGGCCAGTGGACATTCTGGTCAACAACGCCGGCATCACCCGGGACAACCTGCTGCTCCGGATGAGTGAAACCGAGTGGGACGAAGTGCTCAACGCCAATCTCAAGGGCGCCTTCCATACCACGAAGGCGGTCCTGAAGGGCATGATGAAACGCCGTGCCGGGCGGATCATCAACGTGGCGAGTATCATCGGGATTACCGGCAACAAAGGGCAGGCCAATTATGCTGCGAGCAAGGCCGGCCTGATCGGGTTCACCAAGTCGGTGGCCAAGGAGTACGGCAGCCGCGGGATCCTGGTCAACGCCGTGGCGCCGGGATTCATCGAGACCGACATGACCAGCGCCTTGCCCGAGGAAGCCCGGGTGGCCATGTTGGGCGGCATCGTGCTGGGGCGCTTCGGCCGGCCCGAGGACGTGGCCGGCGCGGTGGTCTTTCTGGCATCGGATCTCGCGGCTTACATTACCGGACAGGTGCTCGTGGTGGACGGCGGTCTTGCCGTCTAGCGGGCGCACAGCACTCAACCCCCTCTCTCGAGGAACGTCATGAGTAACGTCGAAGACCGCGTCAAGGACATCATCGTCGAGGAGCTCGGCGTCGAGCGCGAGAAGCTCACGAACGAAGCCAGCTTCATGGAGGATCTCGGCGCGGACAGCCTCGACACCGTCGAGCTGGTCATGGCATTCGAGAAGGAATTCGACATCGATATCCCGGACGAAGAAGCCGAAAAGCTCCGAACCGTGGGCGATGCGCTGAAGTACCTCCACGAGAAGCTCGGGAAGTAACTTGGCGCATCGTGTCGTCGTCACCGGCGTCGGGCTGGTCACACCGCTCGGCGCCGATGTAGCCAGCACCTGGGCCGGGCTGCTCGCCGGCCGGTCCGGTGCGGGGCCCATCACCAAGTTCGATCCGGCTCGGCTGAGCGTCCGCTTCGCCTGTGAAGCGAAGGGCTTCGATCCATTGCAGTACATCGACCGGAAGGAAGCCCGGCGCTTCGACCTCTTTGCGCAGTTCGCGCTGGGGGCGGCGCACCAGGCGATGGTGCAGGCGCAACTGGAGGGGAAGGTCCCCGATCCGAATCGCGTCGGTGTCATCCTCGGCAGCGGCATCGGGGGCATGCAGACGTACGAGGACAATTGCGCCGCGTACGTGCTCAAGGGGCCCGATCGCGTCTCTCCGTTCTTCGTCCCGATGTTCATCGCCAACATGGCCCCCGGGCTGGTGTCGATCCGCTACGGACTCAAGGGTCCGAACTATGCCACCGTGTCGGCGTGCGCGTCTTCGGCGCATGCGATCGGGGAGTCGTACAACCTGATCCGTACCGGCACGGTGGACGCGATGGTCACTGGCGGATCCGAGGCCGCGATCACCGGGCTGACCGTGGCGGCGTTCTCGAACATGAAGGCGATGTCCACTCGCAACGACGATCCGGCCGGAGCGAGCCGTCCCTTCGACAAGGACCGCGACGGTTTCGTCCTTGGGGATGGAGGGGCCGTGGTGGTGCTTGAGAGCCTGGAGCATGCCGAGCGGCGCGGGGCGACGATCCTGGCCGAGGTCATTGGGTATGGCCTCACCGGAGATGCCTACCACATGTCGGCCCCGGCGCCCGAGGGCGAGGGCGCCCAGCGCGCGATGAAGATGTGTCTCGCCGACGGAAAGATCAGCCCCGAGAGCGTCGGGTATATCAACGCGCATGGCACCTCAACGCCTCAGGGCGATGTGGCGGAGACCCAGGCGGTGAAGGCGGTCTTCGGGGAGCAGGCACGTCGGCTCATTTTCGGCTCCACCAAGTCCATGACCGGTCACCTCCTTGGCGGTGCTGGAGCCCTCGAGTTCGCGGTGTCGATGATGGTGGCCACGACGGGGAAGATTCCGCCCACGATCAACCAGGTCACGCCGGATCCCGAGTGCGACCTGGACTGTGCCCCGAACACAATGGTGGAACGAACGGTCGACGTCGCCATCTCCAACTCGTTCGGATTCGGCGGACACAACGTGACGCTCGCGGTCCGCCGGTTCATTCCCTAGGGGAC
>JBDTTN010000329.1:0-3984 GCA_039930625.1 Gemmatimonadota bacterium
AGCGGTTGCTTCGTCCCGGCCCCGGCTCTGCGTTTCCCCCTATCGCCTCCGCGATTATTCTTCCTGCCCTATGCGCACCCACCCCATTCTTGCCCTCGCTTCGCTGCTCGCGTTCGGGTCCGCCTGCGGCAGGGCCACCGTGACCACCGGCGCGGCCGCGACTACCGGCGCCAGCACGACCTTCATTCAGCCCGAGTCCGGCGAACGACACCTCGCCAACATCCGGCAGCTGACCTTCGGCGGCAATAACGCCGAGTCATACTTCTCCCGTTCCGGAAAACAGCTGATCTTCCAGCGGCAGGAGAAATCGGACAGCGCCTGCGACCAGGAATACATCATGAACGTGGACGGGTCCGGCATGCGCCGGATCTCCAACGGCCTGGGTCGCACCACCTGCGGCTTCTTCTACGCCAACGATTCGCGGGTCTGGTACAGCTCCACCTTCAAGCATGCGCCCGAATGCCCCACGCCTCCCGACCGTTCCCACGGCTACGTCTGGCCCATCGGGCACCTCGAGATCTATACCTCGAAGCCCGATGGATCCGACCTGCGTCAGCTCACCAGCAACGGCGCCTATAACGCCGAGGCCACGCTGTCGTGGGATGGAAAGCGGATGATCTTCACGAGCACCAAGGACGGTGACATCGATCTGTACACGATGAACACCGACGGGACCGACCTCCGGCGCATAACCAGCCGCGTCGGCTATGACGGCGGAGCCTGGTTCTCTCCGGACGGCAAGCAGATCGTGTGGCGCGCCGCCTATCCGGTGACGGCCGCGGACACCGCCGACTACCTCAACCTGCTGCACCAGCGGCTCGTCCGCCCCGCCAAGGTCGAGATCTGGGTCGCCAACGCGGACGGCAGCAATCCCCGGCAGGTGACCAACCTCGGCGGCGCCAACTTCGCGCCCGTCTTCACACCCGATGGCAAGAAGATCATTTTCTCTTCGAACTACGAGAAGCCGCGGAGCGGAGCCTTCGATCTCTACCTGATCAACCCCGATGGCACCGGCCTGGAAAAGGTCACGACCCATCCGGACTTCGATTCCTTTCCCATGTTCAGCTACGATGGCAAGAAGCTGGTCTGGGCGTCGAACCGGGACGGGAGCCGTCCGGGTGATACCAACCTGTTCATCGCGGACTGGGTGAATTGACGGCGCCGAGGCCGCTGGGCAGCCGGATCCGTGAATGGAGCAGGAGCCTCGCCATCGCGCTGCTTGCCTGGCTGCTGCTCCGCACCTTTGTGGTGCAGGCCTTTCACATCACCTCCGAGAGCATGGAAAGCGCCATGCTGGTCGGCGATGTGCTGTTCGTCGTCCGGCCGCTCTATGGGGCGGAGGTGCCCTTCACGCATACCCGGCTGCCCGCCATCCGGGAGCCTCGCCACGGCGAGATCGTGATCTTCGAGGGCGTCGAGACGCCTCGGCTCGAGATCGTCAAGCGGGTCATCGGCCTCCCAGGCGACACCCTGGCGATGCGCGGCGGCACCGTACTGCGCAACGGCGTGATGCTCGAGGAGCCGTACGCCTCGCACCGCCGGCCCACCGATCCCGATCCTCCGGGCTCGCAGGCGCAGATGCGTGCGTGGCAGGAGCCCCGGCTCCTTGAACCCAGACCCGCCAGCTACCTCCCCGATCGCGATAACTGGGGCCCGCTTGTGGTGCCGCCCGAGTCGCTCTTCGTCATGGGCGACAATCGTGACGAATCCTACGACGGCAGGTTCTGGGGTTTCCTGCCGCGCACCCACCTGCACGGTGCCCCGCTCCTGATCTACTACAGCTTCGATCCCCAGAGCTGGCGGCTGCTCCCGATCATTACCGCGGTCCGCTGGGATCGCCTCTTCACGGTGCCCAAGTGACCCCTCCGGCAGTGACCGAGTCCGAGCCGACGCTGCGCCAGACGACGCTGGAATGGGCCAAGTCGATCCTGGTCGCCGTGATCGTCTGGCTGTTGTTGCGGACCTTCCTGGTGGAGGCGTTCCGGATTCCCTCGGGCAGCATGGAGAACACCCTGCTGATCGGGGACTTCCTCTTCGTGAACAAGGCCGTCTATGGCGCCGAGATTCCCTTTACGGGGGCGCATCTGCCGGCCTTTCGCGAACCGGTCCGCGGCGATGTGCTGGTGTTCGATTCGGTGGAGGAAGAGGGGCTGAAGGTCGTGAAGCGGCTGATGGGGATGTCGGGGGACACGCTGCAGATGAGGGGCGGCGCGGTCTATCGCAACGGTCAGCTGCTCGATGAGCCGTACGTCCGCCACGACAACCCGACCAAGTCGGAGTCGCCGGAGTACCGCCTCAAGATGCGTGACTGGCAGATCCGGCATCTGGTGGGGGACACCGCGAGCTACAATCCCGATCTGCAGGACTGGGGGCCGATCGTCGTGCCCTCCGATTCGCTCTTCATGATGGGCGACAACCGGGATCTCTCCTACGACGGCCGCTACTGGGGCTTCCTGCCGCGGGCCAATGTGCGGGGCACGCCACTCGTCATCTATTACAGCTACGATCCCGACAGCTGGCGAGTCCTCCGCCCGATCACCGCGATCCGCTGGGGACGCCTCTTCTCCCATCCGCATTGAACAGCGTCGAGAGGCTGGCGCCCGCCGCCGCCCCTCCCGCTACCAGAAAGGCCGCGGTCGCCCCGAAGCGGCTTGCGACAGTTCCCGCCAGGATCGGCCCGCCGATCCGAGCCATCGCGCCCACGCTCTGCATCAGGCCCAGCGCCCGTCCCTGCTCGTCACTGGGCGCGATCCGACTCACGTAGCTGGCCGCGCTCGGACCGATGAGGGCTGAGCCGAAGGCGAGGCTCAGCAGGCTCCCGTACAGCAGCGCGCCGTGTCCCATCCCCTTCAGTGGTCCCAGCGCTCCCGCCAGGGCGACCAGTCCCCCGGCGAGCAGTGCACCTCCGACTGCGATCAGCGCCCGCTCCCCGAATCGCGGCACCAGCCGTCCCACCAGACCTCCCTGAACCGCGGCACTCACCAACCCGATCAGCACGAAGAGATAGGCGGTATGATCCCGATCGTACCCCAGCGCGTGTTCCACCTCGAGCGGGAAGATCACGTACATCACCGTGAAGGCAATCGTCGAGAATGCCACGGCGCCGAACGCCAGCATGAATCGGGACCAGTGCACCGGAACCTTCTCCACTGCGCTCGGCGCTGCCCGGCGTGATTCCGGCAGCCAGCGCCAGGCGAGCAGCAGGTTCGCCGATGTCAGGGCGGAGGCGAGGAACCCCGGTGCAGCAGGGCCCCAATGGCTGCTGATGCCACCCAGCGCGGGTCCGACCACGAATCCCAGCCCGAAGGCCGCGCCGATCATTCCCATCGCCTTGGGGCGCTCCTCCGGCGGCGTCACATCGGCCAGATAGGCCTGGGCGACGTTCACCGTGGCACCCATCCCGCCCGCAATCAGGCGCGAGAACAGCAGCACCACAAAGCTGCCCGCCAGACCGAAAAGCAGATAGCTCAGCGCACTGCCCAGCAGGCCGACCAGCAGCACCGGCCTCCGACCCACCCGGTCCGACAGGCGCCCCCACCACTGTGCCAGCAGGAACTGCATGAGTGAGAAGCTGGCGACCAGCATCCCGATAGCGACTTCGTTGACATGGAAGGAGGCGGCGTAGCTCGGCAGAAGCGGCAGGACGATGCCGAAGCCGATCAGGTCGATGAAGACCGTGAAGAATATGAGGAGAGCCGGGGAGGGCATGCGGGAATGTAAGCCCTCACTGCCTCCGCGGATCTTCGGGTGTGCTCATGGTTGTCCGCGCCAGGTAGGACGCCACCCGGCCACAGCTCTTGCAGGTCATCGTGACCCGCCCGGCGGGCTCTTCATTGCGCTTGGGATGTCGTTCGATGGTGGGGGTACTGCAGGTGGGGCACATGAGCGGCTTGTGGTCGCGGTCAGCCGCGATCAGCACGAGAGCCTCCGCTGCACGATATTCCTTGATTCCTCGACGTCCCACGTACCTTCCTTCCGACGGGG
>JBDTTN010000330.1:0-3981 GCA_039930625.1 Gemmatimonadota bacterium
CGGTCTTCACCTCCGACTTCGGCGGCGGCCGGAAGGCGCTGCAGCTCGAAGTGCGCGGCAACGACGTCCCGACCATCACCGCGGTCGCCGAGCAGCTGCAGCAGATCGTGGCGAGCGTGCCTAACGTGGTGGACCTCGGACTCTCCTCCAAGGGGCAGAAGCCCGAGATCACCGTCAATCTGAACCGCGGCCTCGCCGGCAGCCTCGGCATCACCGTGGGCGATATCGCCCAGTCGGTCCGGCCCGCCTTTGCCGGCATCGACGCGGGGGACTGGGTGGACCCGAGCGGTGAGACTCGCGACGTCGAGGTCCGGCTGGTGCCGGAGAGCCGCAGTCACCCCGAGGACCTGCGGCGGCTGCCGCTCCTCGTAGCGGGCCCGAACCGCACCACGAGCACGATTCCCCTCGGTCAGGTGGCCGACATCACCACCAGCGTCGGGCCGGCGGTGATCAACCATCTCAATCGCGATCCGGTGGTGAATGTGGAGTGGAACGTCTCCGGCCGGGCGACGGGTCCGGTGATGGACGACGTCCGCGCCAAGGTGAAGAACGTCCCGCTGCCGCCGGGCGTGCGCATCAGCGAGGGTGGCGATGCCGAGCAGCAGGCGGAGGTGTTCGGCAACATCTTCCTGGCGCTCGGCGTCGCCGTGATGCTGATGTACCTGATCCTGGTGATGCAGTTCGGGTCGTTCGTCGATCCCATTGCGATCATGATCTCGCTGCCGCTGTCGCTGATCGGGGTCATGCTGGGGCTCGCCGTGACCGGACTCACGATCAACATCATGAGCCTCATCGGTGTCATCCTGCTGATGGGCATCGTGGCGAAGAATGCGATCCTGCTCATCGACTTCGCCAAGTGGGCGCGGGAGCGACAGGGGATGGCGCTGCGTGAGGCGCTGATCGAGGCCGGCGCCATCCGGCTCCGCCCCATCCTGATGACGACCTTCGCGCTGATCGCCGGCATGATCCCGGTTGCGCTGGGGCGCGGCGAAGGGGCGCAGTTCCGGCAGCCGCTCGGCGTCGCCGTCATCGGCGGTGTGATCACCTCCACCCTGCTGACGCTGATCGCGATCCCGACCTTCTACGAGATCCTGGACAGCCTGCGGGATTGGTTCACCCATCTGGCCCGTCGCATCTTCGGCAACGCGGCGATCGATCAGGTGGCGCAGGCCGTGTCGGGAGAACACCGGGTAGGGCCGTAACAAGTTCCGGGTTCCAGGAACCAGCCGGGGTACGATCTTCCGAACTCGGAACTTCGAACTTGGACCTCTGCAGCGTACTCACTCAATCCGAGGAATTCATTCATGCCAGTTTCAACCGCATCCGCCACGTGGGAAGGCGGCCTCAAGGGCGGAAAAGGGAGCTTTGCGGGGCAGTCGGGAGTCATCGCGGGGCCCTACAGCTTCGCCACCCGCTTCGAGGGCGCGAAAGGCACCAACCCCGAAGAGTTGGTCGCGGCGGCGCACGCCTCCTGCCTCAGCATGGCACTCTCGGCCGGGCTTGAAAAAGCGGGGACGCTGGCCACGCGAGTCACCACGACCGCGGCGTGCACGATGGCGTTCGTCGATGGGGCCCCGCGCGTGACGGCCATGAAGCTCACCGTGCGTGCGGTGGTCCCCGGACTCGACCAGGCGGGCTTCCTGAAAGCCGCCGAAGAGGCCAAGAACGGGTGCCCGATTTCGAACCTCATGAAGGGCAATGTGACTATCGAGCTCGACGCCCGGCTGGAGTAGCATTTCGCCCATTGGTACACGGGTTGCCCATTGGGGGTGCGGCAGCACGACGCACCATCCCGATTCGTCCGGGTGCGGTCGCCGCATCCGGACGCCGTCGTTGGGGGCAAAGCCTTGCGGCTACTCGGCTTGGCGCGTCGTTCCTACCTCACTTCGATCTGAGGAACGATGTCGAGCAATCGTACAGTTGGCCCGAAATCCGGCGGATTCATCACCTTCTTCAAGGTCTCGATGGTGTTGGCTGGGGCTGGGCTGATGTTGGGTGCACACCACAGTAAACAGGGCTTCTATTGCCCCATCGCCGCGTGCCCCATTCCTGCGCCGATTCGCGCAGACGCGGTGAACATTCATGAGGGCCACAGTGCTTCCGCGACGATGATCGGCTGGTCCTCCACGCGCTCCTTCCGCCGCGTTGCGGAGCCGGCATGGGGACGGCGTGCCGCCCTCGATTCCGCCGAATTCCTCACCGTGCTCAAGATCAATCGCATCGATGCGACGCATGCCCGGGGTCGGCAGCTGCTGGTGCCGGATTCGATCGGGTCGGAGTTGAGCTACAGTCCCCTCCCCGACAGCATCGCCGAGCTCGGCGAAGTCCCGAAGTTCGTGCTGGTCTCCCGCCGGGTGCAGGCGTTCGGTGCCTACGAGAACGGGAAGCTGGTTCGCTGGGGACCGACCAGCACCGGCAAGGAGGCGACCCCGACCGACAGCGGACTGTTCTTCACCAACTGGAAGTCGAAGCGTGCGATCAGCACCGACGATCCGACCTGGATTCTGGACTGGTACGTCAACTTCATGGCGCTCAAGGGCGTGGCCTTTCACGAGTACGATCTGCCCGGACGCCCCGCCAGCCACGGCTGCGTGCGCCTGCTGGAGGTCGATGCACAATGGATCTTCCAGTGGGCCGAGCAATGGGTGCCCGGCCGCGGCGCGGCAGTGAAGGTGTACGGCACGCCGGTGCTGGTCATGGGGGACTACGCCTACCATGCTCCCGCCCCGTGGGCGGGACTGGCCGAGAATCCCAATGCCGATCGCCTGACAATCGCCGAGGTCGAGGCCGCCCTGCGGCCGAATCTCGGTCTTATCGCCGAACGCAGCACGCCGCTCCGGATGGACATATCGCTCGGTCGCTAGCCTCTCGGCCAGTTCCGGCCTCTTGCCGAGCGGCTCCCCGGCTCGTACGGCACGGGCGTCTTCATCAACGGTCGGGAGCTGCACCCGCTGGACCTTGCGGGCCTGCAGCAACTCACCGGGCCGGTGGCGCAGGGACGATACTGGCTCGATGCCCAGGGCAATGCGGGGTATGAGGCTGGGCCGGCCATCGCGAACCTGCGTGCGCTGGCCGCAAGCCTCTACCGGCAGAACGGGGGCGTGAGGGAAAACTACGGTGACGGCGGAGGTGCCTACCACAACTCGCGCACCGGCATCGGCATCATCACGGACGGTCAGGGCGGTGCGGCGGTGTTCAACCACTGAGGGTCGGGCTGCTCACTCCTCGTCGGCGGCCGTCTGTTCGCCGCTCGCGCGCGCGGCCACCCGGAGCAGTTCGAACTCCGGCTGGCAGAAGGGGCAGGCCATCACATGATCCAGGAGGGCGAGTCGGCTGTCCTCGTCCTCCTCCCGGCGAATAAGCCCGGCAAGGCGCTCGACCGGCGGGCACTCCGTTCGATCCCCCGCGTCGCCGGAGCGGATGCCCAGCAGCATGTCGTAGCTCTGCCGCAGCCGTTCATCGCTCATCCCAGTGCCTCCGGTCCGATGCCTTTTCGGGTCAGCTCCTCGCGGAGATCCGCGAGCCCGCGATAGAGCAGATTCCTGGTCTTGGGCTCGGTCCACCCGAGCAGATCGGCGATCTCCTCCCGGCCATACCCCGCGAGGTACATCTTCACCACCGAGCGCCGGGCAGGAATCAACTCTTCCACGGCTCGGCCCACCTGCTCCTGCAGCTCTACCTGTTCCAGCATGCGGTCGGCCGCCGGTGATTCGCCCAGCGCGGCGATGCCGCTCGGGCGGGAGAGCCGGACCGGGGTCTCGCGACGGGCGCGGCGCCGGCGCAGCAAGTCGATCGCCGCCGAGACGGCGGTGCGATGGATGTAGGACGCGGGCGCACTCAGGATCTTCTCACCGCTCTCCAGCGCCTTCCACAGCCGCAGCCGGACTTCCTGCACCAGATCCTCGACATCGGTGCCCATCAGCCCATGCCGCACGCCGATATACCGCACCCGCTCGGCGAAGCGGGTGTGCACGGCCTCCA
>JBDTTN010000331.1:0-3980 GCA_039930625.1 Gemmatimonadota bacterium
CGAGGTGATGATGCGGTCGGCGGCGACCGGAGGCCTCAGCTTGACATCACGAGTGATTTAGTCGTATTTCCGGGCGACCGAAGGATCGCCCTGCTGTGACCCGCCGTGAGATGCAGATGCCCGACGCCAAGACCCTCCCCGCCGTCTCCCCGATCGAATCGCGCGGTTACGCCCGACCCGATGTTCTCGTCTCGACCGACTGGGTCGCGGCGCATCTTGCCGATCCCTCGGTGCGGCTCATCGAATCTGACGAGGATCTGCTGCTCTACGAGGTCGGCCACATACCGGGGGCCGTGAAGGTCGACTGGGTGACCGATCTCAACGACGCCGTCACCCGCGACTACCTCGACCGGGACCAGTTCCAGCGCCTCCTCCGGGCCAAGGGCATCAACGCCGACACGACGCTCGTCTTCTACGGCGACAAGAACAACTGGTGGGCGACGTACGCCTTCTGGGTCTTCCAGCTCTTCGGCCTGACGAAGCTCAAGTTGATGGACGGCGGCCGAGCCCGCTGGGCGGAGGAGGGGAGGGAGCTGACGACGGCGGCACCGAGCTATCCGGCGGGGAAGATCGTCGTGGGGGAGCGGAACGACTCGCTGATTCGAGCCTTCCGTGACGAGGTGCTGGAGCACCTCTCGAAGCACGGCCAGCTGGTGGATGTGCGGAGCCCCGAGGAGTTCCGCGGTGAGCGACTGCACATGCCTGACTATCCGAATGAGGGGGCGCTCCGCGGCGGACACATCCCAGGTGCCAAGTCGGTGCCCTGGGCGCGCGCCGTCAATCCGGATACCCACACCTTCCGTCCTGCCAGCGAATTGACTCGGCTCTACGTGGAGGAGCAGGGACTCAAGCCGGAGAACGACACGATCGCCTATTGCCGCATCGGTGAGCGATCGTCACACACCTGGTTCGCGCTGACCTATCTGCTCGGTTTCAAGCAGGTGCGGAACTATGACGGATCGTGGACCGAGTGGGGCAATGCGGTGAGGATGCCGATAGAAAAGTAGAAAGTTCCGAGTTCCGAGTCGATATCACCCACTTGGAACTTGGAACTCGGAACTAGGAACTCGGAACTTCCCCCGCCATCCGCTTGATCCGGCCCACCATCGCGGTGAGGCCGTGCATCCGGGTCATCCCCAGCGCCTCCGACAGCCCCAGCTGGTCCAGCAGGTCTCCCGGAAGCGCCTGCGCCTCGGCCGCGCTGGCGCCGGACAATCCTTTCGTCAGCAGCGAAACGAAACCGCGCACGGTGGGTGCCTCACGCGGGGCATCGGCATGGAGCACGATGCCGTCGTCGGACCGTTCCATGAAGAGGAAGACCGGTGACTGGCACTCGGGAACTCGATTCAGCCCCTGGTCGCGCGCGGCATGATACTTCTCGGGCAGGGGCGGCAGCTTCTTGCTGTAGTCGAGCAGCAGCTCCAGCCTCGTCTGCTTGTCGGAGGCCTGGAAGCGGCGGACGATCTTCGTAAGGGCTTCGGTCATGACCGAAAGCTAAGTCCCCGCCGCACCGGGTACAGGCGCCGGTGGAGACTCGCGTTCCCGCCACACTTCACTCCTCTTCGACCTCCACCGCGTCCGCCAGCTCCTCGATGAGGCCCTGCAGGTCGAGGCCGTGCGCCTGGGCCACGAAGCCGAGCGTCTTCGTGCCGCCGCAGCAGAGGTCGATGCCGTGCCGCGCGAACACCGGCGTGGCGGCGGGCCACACTTCGACGACGTGGGCCACGGTCATGTCCGGCTGAATTGAGGTATGGATCGTCATGCGGTCCCTCTCCTGGTGCGTCCCACGAGCGCGAGACGAAGGTGATGTGCGGTGGTGCTGAGGATCGAGCCGAGGAGGAGCAGTGCTCCCCCTCGTGTCAGCGGCTGGTTCGAGGTGACGAGCCCGATGGTGAGCAGGCCGAGGCCGGTCGTATGCAATGCGACCGTCACCCATCCGAGGATCGGCAGTACCATCTGCGGGAGCGCGGGCGTCCCCGGCTGCCCGGCGCGGGCGGCGAAACGGTGGTGCCACGTGAGTGTGGGCAGCACCCGATACGACACTCCGAGGATGAATGCGCTCAGCCACCCAAGGAGGAGCAGCGCCACGTAGGCGATGACGATGCCGCCGGCGAGCGGTCCGCGCGCGAGCGCGATGCATCCCATCGGCAGCGCGAGTGCCAGCCAGCCCAGTGCGGTGAGGGTGAGCGCTGTCGCAGGATCCAGCGCGCGGCGCGCCCGGCCCCGGTACCAGCGGGCCGACAGCCAGAGGAAAATGAGCGCGCCCGCGATCATCGCGGCCGCACCGCCGAGTGCGAGCCAGCGGATGCCGGCGATCTCTCCAGCGGCGAACAGCACGGTGCCGCTGGCGAGGATGCGTGGCAGGGCACGGTTTGGCCACGCCGGAGCATCGATGGTTCCGAGGAACATCGGAAGCATCCGGCTCCCGAGTCCCGCCACGGTCATCGAGGCGAATCCCACCGCCCCAAAGTGGAAATGCGCGGCGAGCAGCGGGAGCCTCGGCGTCGTCCACCAGCCCAGCGCGTCACCGATCCGGGCACCGCCGATCAGCATCGCGAAGCCGAGTCCCATGTGGGCGTACGAGATGTAGATGCCGAGCTGGCGGTTGCGACCCGCCTTGCGGTTCTGCGGCAGGAAGTTCCACGCCACGCCGTAGAGCGCGGCGAACAGCAGCGTCCAGCCGGCGCTTTGCACGAAGCGTGATCCCAGCAGCAGTCCGCAGGCGAGCGTTGCAGTGCCTGAGACTTGTGCCGCGAACGAGAGGCGGGCGACGCGGAGACTCCTCGCGGCCACGCCAAGCATCGCCGGGAAGATCTGGTAGAACACCCCCATGATGATGGTGGTGATCCATCCGAGCGTGAACAGATGTGTCAGCCCGAGTGCCCGCGGATCGAGAAAGCTCCGCGACGCTAGCACGGGGGCGAGCCAGACGAGCCCGGCAGTGCCGAGGATCGCCCAGCCGAAGCCGGCAGCGAAGTGGCCGGCGATGAGCGGAAACGGTGGCGGGCCGGGCTGTGCCAGCGGCAGGGGGCGGCCGGCGGCCGCCGAGGGCGGGGGCGGGCGGCGTTGCGGGTCGGTCATGTTCCGGTCGGAGAGTGCATGGCCCGGACAATATCATCTGCTGGTGATAATTCAATGAAGAAACGATTAGGGGCGGGCCAGGCGGCCCGCCCCCCGGTTGCGGCATTCGCTCGCCTTCACATGTTCTCCACAATCGCCTTTCCGAATTCCGAGCACTTGAGCAGCGTCGCGCCCTCCATCTGCCGCTCGAAATCGTAGGTCACCCGCTTCTGTCCGATCGTCGCTTCGAGTCCCTTGATGATCAGGTCGGCCGCCTCGTGCCAGCCCATGTAGCGGAACATCATCTCGCCGGAGAGAATCACCGACCCTGGGTTCACCTTGTCCTGATTGGCGTACTTGGGTGCGGTGCCGTGGGTGGCTTCGAAGATCGCGTGGCCGGTGGTGTAGTTGATGTTCGCGCCCGGCGCGATGCCGATGCCGCCCACCTGCGCCGCGAGCGCGTCCGAGATGTAGTCGCCGTTGAGGTTCATCGTGGCGAGCACATCGTACTCCGAGGGCCGGGTGAGAATCTGTTGCAGCATCGCATCGGCGATGACGTCCTTGATGATCACGCCGCCCGGCAGCCTGCACCACGGCCCGCCGTCGATCTCCACCGCCCCGAACTCCTGCTTGGCGAGTTCGTAGCCCCAGTCGCGGAAGGCTCCCTCGGTGAACTTCATGATGTTGCCCTTGTGCACCAGGGTGACGCTCTTCTTCTTGTGCGCCACGGCGTATTGAATCGCCGAGCGGATCAGCCGCTTGCTGCCCTCCTCGGAGATCGGCTTGATGCCGATCCCGCTGGTGGCGGGGAACCGGATGGTGCTCGCCCCCATCTGTTCGATCAGGAACTTGATGAGCTTCTGGGCCTGCTCCGACTTCGCCTTGAACTCGATGCCGGCGTAGATGTCCTCGGTGTTCTC
>JBDTTN010000332.1:0-3963 GCA_039930625.1 Gemmatimonadota bacterium
CCTTTCCGCTCTGGTATGCCCAGGAGGTCGAGGGAATCCGCAAGGATGTGACTCTCGCCAACCTGTCGCTGATGAACACCCGCTGGCATCTGCAGCAGCTGGCGCGCCGCGAGACGCCGACCTTTGACCCGTCGAAAGCGGCGGCGATCTGGAAGGACTGGAAGGGCGAGAAGCCGACCAACAAGGTGCTCAACCTCTCCGAGCAGGCGATCAACGAACTGCCGGAGGCCCAGCTCGTCCCGCCCAACTCCGGAGTGAAGTTTGGGGATCTGCAGATCGCGTTCGGGCACGACACGCTGATGCTTTCCGACCTGATCGCCGTCTTCCTGATCCGGGACAACATCGGCAAGCGGCCCATCTACTTCGCCTGGAGCGATGGCGGGGTGCCTGACCAAACCCTGGGGCTCACCGCCTATCTCTCCACCGAGGGGCTGGTCCGCCGGCTCAACCCGACGCCGCTCAAGGAAGGGGGCTCGATGGTGCTGAATCGCGGGCTCGGCTTCCTCGATCTCGATCGGACCAGGCGGCTGCTGTTCGGCACCTACAGCTTCGACGCCGCGTCCCGGGCCCGGCCCCGCGGCTGGGTGGACCGGCCATCGGCGAGCATTCTTTCCCTCTACAGCGTGATCTACGGGACGACGGCATCATCCTTCCGTCAGGCGGGAGATAGCCTCCTCTCGGCGCGGTCCGACTCGATCGCCCGCGCGGTGGACGCCAACCTCAAGTAGGCGAACTCACTCTCCGACCCGCAGCCGCGGCGCGGAGATCGCGGACGCCGCTTTCACCTCGACGGCCACCGTGGCGCGACGTCCGCCTGCGGTGGCCGCGATGCGTGCGGTCACGAAACGTCCTCCCGTCACGATCCCCTCCCCGTTCACCTGGGCAATATTGGGGTCGCTGGACTGCCACACCATTTGAACACTTGAGAGGGTGCCGCCCTTGTGACCCTGGACCTGGGCGCGAAGCTGCCCCGACTCTCCCACCCGGCGCACGACCGTCGCCAGCTCAAGTCGCACCCCTGAGACCTTCACCGCGCCACCTGCACATCGAAGCCGCTGAATCCGCCGCCGACCGTGGCACTGATCCGCGCCTGACCCGGCGCGATGCGGCGGTGCCGCACTCAGGGCAGGTCTGGAGTGTTCCGGTCGTCACCCCCAGAGTATCGGACGGTGACGCCGGGGAATGAGGAGCTCGCCCGCTCCCGTTGTGGAAGGGTTGGGGGCGTTGTAGCGTTTACCGGTGCCGGGAGTCAGGCGCTCCAGGGCGTGGTGGCCGAGTGGTTTAAGGCAGCGGTCTTGAAAACCGCCGAACCTGAAAGGGTTCCGTGAGTTCGAATCTCACCCACGCCGCTGCCGGCCGGCGCAAGTCCGGCCGGGATCTTGACGAGAAACGGAGCAACTGATACTGTTGCTGTCACAATCGAAGCGTCGTGGTCATTTGCCGCCTATTGCAACCACGTTAAATAAGTGCTAAAACGCGACGCCTGGCGGCTCATTCCGTCGGGTCTTTTTTTTGTCAGGAGTCCGCCATGCCCCGCTCGACCGCCCGCACCAGGTGTTGTCGCCCTGAGGAGATCCGATGAGTCAACCCGAGACTCGCGCGGTGCGCGCCGGCGTGGCGACCGACCGGCATCATGGCGCGGTGATCCCACCGATCTACCTCTCGTCTACGTTTGCCTTCAACGGCTTCCGGGACAAGCGACCCTACGACTACACCCGCACCGCGAATCCGACCCGCGACACGCTGGGTGCCGCACTGACGGAGCTCGAAGAGGGCGCCGGGGCCGTCGTGACCTCCACCGGGCTCTCCGCGGTGCTGCTGGTACTGCAGCTCCTCAAGCCCGAGGACCGGCTGATCGCACCGCACGACTGCTACGGCGGCACCCGGCGCCAGCTGGACACGCTGGCTGGCCGCGGTCATTTCAAGGTTGAATACATCGACCAGAGCGATTCCGCCGCGCTCACCGCCGCACTCGCCCGGCCCGCCCGGATGCTCTGGGTCGAGACGCCGAGCAACCCGCTGCTCAGGATTACCGATCTCTACCTCGCCGCCTCACTCGCGCGCGAGGCAGGCGCGCTGCTCGTGGTGGACAACACCTTTCTTTCACCGGCGCTGCAGCGGCCGCTCACCCTCGGCGCCGACATCGTCGTTCACTCCACCACCAAGTATCTCAACGGCCACAGCGATGTCGTCGGCGGTGCAGTGATCGCAAGGGAGAAGGCGCTGGCGGAAGAACTCGCGTGGTGGGCAAACGTCATCGGCGTCACCGGCGCGCCGTTCGACAGCTACCTCACCCTTCGCGGGATCCGGACGCTTCATCCGCGCATGCGCTCCCATCTGGAGAACGCCGCCGCGGTCGCGGACCTGCTGGCTTCGCATCCGGCTGTGGCGAAGGTGAACTACCCCGGTTTGCCCGATCACCCCGGGCACGCGATCGCGGCGCGGCAGCAGGCCGGCTACGGAGCGATGGTGAGCTTCGAGTTGGAGGGCGGAGAGGCGGCGGTCCCGGCATTCCTCGACGGGCTCACCTGCTTCACCCTGGCCGAGTCGCTCGGCGGAGTGGAATCGCTGATCGCGCACCCCTCGTCGATGACCCATGCGTCGATGACCGCGGAGCAGCGGGATGCGGCTGGAATCACGGAGGGTCTGCTGCGGCTCTCGGTCGGAATCGAAGCGACCGAGGATCTGCTCGAGGACCTGAGCCGGGCGCTCGATCGGGTGTTGGAACTCGCACCAGTCGGAGCGACGGTGGCATAGCGGGAGGACGGCCGGTCGTTCAGTTGGTCGTGACCGCCCCCATCTGAACCACCTCGAAATCGCTGCCGCGCACCTGCTTCAGCGCGTTCAGCTCGTTGTCGTCCCAGCGGGTGTCTGGCGCGCCGGAAAGAAACCAGTCGCTGCCGTTGTCGGCGAGGATCATCCCGTAGGTCTTGAGCGCCGTGAGCACCACCTGCGCGCTCGGCGGGTAGGAGCCCATGTCAAAGCTCGCCTTGAGTCTCACCCGCATCCCCATCGGCGGGCGCCCGCTACTGGTATCGCTGCTGGCGTAGTGCCGTGCGGGCGCGATGTAGCCGCGACGGCTGTACTGTGCCGTGAAGCGCAGCGCATGGCGGATGACCCCCTGCTCTACCACTTCATCGTAGCGGACCAGTCCGGGAAAGATCGGAAGCCCGGCCGCATCGGCCGAGGTCCATCCTGCCGGCCGAAGCGCATTGCTGCCGAGGTCGAAGATCGCACCGGAGCCTGCGTGCCAAGCGTTGCCCTGCGGATAGCTGCTGAAGAGTTCGTAGAGGACCCACCGGTCGCGGTCGATGACCAGCACGTGCCGGTCCCCGCCGCTTGATGCGCCCCCTTCGATCGGCGCACCGGCGGGCACCGGATATGGGCCAGGGTCGCTTTCGTCGCTGTAATCAAAGGATACCGGCACCGGCGCGGTGGTACTGTCGACCACCACGTAGGGAATACCGAAGGGCCCGCCGTTGTAGTCCGCCCCGAAGTCGGGGTGGAGGGCTCGGGTGAGTCCGATGCTCGCGATCAGGGTCGCCGAGTTAGGATCGACCGCGGCTGCGTCGATGCGGAGATTCCAGGCGTTGTCATCGGGAAAGGGGCGGCGACCGCCGAGACTCGCCCCGGGGCCGAGACCGGTGGGCGGATTCGGCGGCGGCACGACCGGCCCGCCGGACGGCTCGGTGCCTGGCGCACAAGCCGCCAGGCAGAGCGTGACGGCAAAGCAGCGAACGGAACGACGCGCTTTCATGCTGACAAGATGACCCGAAGTGCGCCAAATCGATGTAACCAGCGGCACAGCCCCTCGGCCCATGTGGGCCGCCCGGTGCCGGCGCTCCTTCGACCCTGTGGCACACCCGCTCCCGGAGGCTCCTATCGGCCTTGTCCGGGGCCTCTTGGGCGAGTAGAATCCCACCCCGTTGGAGTCGTGGCCGAGTGGCTGAAGGCGGCGGTTTG
>JBDTTN010000333.1:0-3950 GCA_039930625.1 Gemmatimonadota bacterium
CGAACGCCGCGAGCCCGCCGGCCGAAGCTCCGATGCCGACGATCGGAAAGCTCCGTGCAGCTGGCTCCACGGGGGCTGCTGCCGGCGCGGCTTCGGATTCAGGCGGCGAGAGGGACGGGTGGCCTGTCGGCTTCCGTTTCTTCATATCACGGCCAATGGCCTTGCCTGTGGGACCTGCGGGAGGACGTCCGCTGGGAGAGGTGTTTGAAGGTACCCGGAAATTCAGCGGGGCGGGAGGGTGGTCGCGGGTGGCGCCGTCAGTGCCACGACTCATTCGCACCGGCTGAGGGCACCGCGTGTCGCCCCCGAAGTACGTGGTGGCAGGATTACATCCTGCGGCCTTGAGAGTGTCTGGAATTCAAGCTTGTCCATCACTGCGTGGGCCCCGCCAGCGACGTTTCCATTGCTGGCGGCGCCCGTCGTGCCATTGGTTATCGGATGGCGTGCGGCTCACCCGAGATGAAGTCGTCCATCGCGACCAGATCGGTCGTCCCGTCGATGCTGATGTCGGTGTTGAGCCCGGTGATCGCGGCCTGACCGGAGACGATGCGGACCTTCGCAATGACGGGCGACGAGAAGCTCACCCCCACGAACGAGAAGCCCGCCGCATCGGTGCGCACCGGTACACTGATCTGCCGGAGCAGCCGGCCCCTGCTGTCATAGAAGGCGAGCGTGGTGCTGCGCTCCCCATCCACGTCGGAGAAGACCACCCCGAAGCCGTTGACGCGCGCCGGTGTGGTGCTGCCGGCCACGAAGAAGTTCACCGTCATCGCCTTGCTGCCAACCGGAATGAAGATCTTCGTGGGGCTGAAGGCGGCGAACTGGGTGGCGTACGCCGGATTGAGATCCGCCAGCGCGTTGTCGCTCACCCGGAAGCCGGTGCCTTCCGTGGCATAGACCTGCCCGCGGGGGACCACCCGATTGAAGAAGTCAGCGGGAAAGGTGTCGACATTGAGGACCGCACCCGAGACGCCATCCCAGTTCACCTCGCGCCGCCCGGCGGCCTGCTCCCCCGCGGCGCGGTTCACGCTGTCGCCCAGGGCGTGCCGGAAATCCGCCAGCGCCTGGGCCAGGTTGCCCGATGCGATGAAGGTCTGGGCATCGGCCCGCGCCGCGGCCAGGTAGGTGCTGTCAGGCGCGGTCGAGTAGTTGGACCCGTCATACCCGCACGCTCCCGCTGCCAGCGCCAGCGCCGCGATTCCGGCCAGTCGGCCGCCATGCTTTCTCGTCATGATACTCCCCTTGATGTGTTGAGCACCGGGTGAGGAGCGTAGCTCGCTCGTCAGCTCCGGGTGCTCCTGTAAGTGCTGCCCTGCTACCTCGATCGTCAGTTGGCGACGCGCGCCTGGACGTCGAGGTATTCGCCCTCCACGGCCGTGGTCCCGTCCGTGGCGGTGTTGTGTTCCTGGAAGAGCCGAGTGAGCTCAGCGCGGAGCCGGCTGGCCCCGGCGGGATCAGTGGCCTTGAGCGTCGCGACCGTCGGCCCGTAGCAGGTGGCGAAGAGCTCGGTCACCGCGGCCGGCGCAAAGGGGAAGCGCAGCTCGATCGGGCGCCTGGTGCAGACCACCACGCTCACCTGGTCGCCGAAGCGCTCCCGCACGATCTCCTCCTTGCCCCAGAGAAGCGGGCTCGGAATTCCCGCCGGCGGCGGGACCACTGCGACGTGAGCCCGGAGCATCTTTCCGATGAATCCCTCCGGGGTCCAGTTGGCCATCGCGACACGACCGCCGCCTCGAGTCACCCGGAGGAGTTCCGCCGCGGCGCGCTCGGGGCGGTAGGCGAACATCGCGCCGAACATCGTCATCGTGGTGTCGAACTGGGCCAGCGTGTACGGCATCGACTCGGCATCACCCACCTCGAAGTACACGGCGCAGTCGGCGGCGCGGGCTTCCAGCCGGGCCTGGGCGATCAGGTTTGAGGCGATGTCGATGCCGCTGACGATCGCCCCGGCGCGTGCCGCAGGGATGGCGAGATTGCCGGTGCCGCAGGCGACGTCGAGCACCGCCTCACCAGGGCGCAGCGCAAGCCTCTCGATGAACGCCTCGGCCCCGGGCGCGAAGCTCTTCGCGATGGGGTGGAAGTCTCCGCCGGTCCACACCGCCCTGGCTCGCGCGGTGAGCGCATCCTCGGACCACGCCGGTACGGCGCTACCGCCACCGCCGCCACCGCCGGTGATGCTCCCGCTCGGGTGGTATTTCGTCTCGGACAACATGGCTGCTCCTTCAGAGTGAGAGTCAGGACGCGCGCGCGACTGGGCGTCCGGGTGCGTTTGCCTGCGTTTCCAGCGCCGCCCGAATCCGGGCGAGGTGGTGATAGCTGTGTCGGAGCGCATGGTCTTCGATGAAGAACTGGCTGGTCAGCGGGGCGTCAAAGTACAGCGACACCGTTGCCGCCTGGTCGAGTTCCCGGTCGCTCAGCGCCCGGATGGCCGCGGCCGCGGCGGCGCTGTTGTCCCGCAGCGACAGCAACGCGTCCGCCTTGGTGACGGCGTCGTATTCCCGCGCGTGCCCGGCGTTGATCTCGTGCACGGCATCCCAGGTCACGCCGGTCACCGCCTTGCCGGCGGCAATGGTCTGGGCGAGCTGGATCTCCAGCGGGTACATGCTGGCGACGTGATGCACGATGACGCCGATCTTGCGCCCGTCACGCGGGACTCGGCTCTGCCACTCTGCATCGGTGAGAGCGCTCGCGAGTGCGGCGAGCGCGCGGGCGCCATGTTCGAGGCGATCGGCAAGGGCATCAGAACGTTTGCTCATGGTCCACCACTCTGCGTTGATGGTTCGACGCGCACCCTCGTGGCGCGCGGGGATCAAAGTGCAGAGAGAGAACCATTTCACAAATGATTTGCCGTCCCGACTTGCTGCTCCGGCGTATCCCGCTTTCCGTGGCTTGCGCGAGCGTCCAGCGAAGCACTCCGATCGTCCCGCGGCAGAGGGGAAGAGGCCGTGAAATGCGAAAAACCTCCCGCCAGTTGCCTGACGGGAGGTTGCGGGGAGACACGAGCGCGGAGGCGAAGGGTCAGTTGAGCGGCAGCCCGGGCGGCCTGGGCCAGAAGGCCACGCTCCAGAAGCGCGCGTACCCTGAGAGGATGAGCCGGGCGCCTGTCGCCGGCGTCCCCGGGGTGCCCAGGCCCGCACGCGCAAACTTCACCAGAGTACCGGAGCGGTTGAGCACCCAGAGACTTCCCTCCGCATCGAACGCCACGCCGACCGGAAAGGTGAGCGAACCTCCGGTCGTGTGCAGCACCACATGCGGAGCGGGAGAGCCGGCGGCCGCCAGCTGAGCCGGAGTAAAGGCGACCAGCGTCTCATTGCCGATATTCGCGATCCAGAGATTCCCCGAGGCGTCGAAGGCGATACCGGTCGGCATGTCCAGGGAATCAGCCCCGCGGTGGAGGACCACGGAAGAAATCGGGTCGTCGGATGTGGCGAGCTCCGACGCGGGAAACCCGGTCACCGTCTGGGCCTGGATGTCGCTCACCCAAAGTCCGCCGGCGGCATCAAAGGCGATGGCGGTCGGATGACCGAGACGGGTGAGGACGATGGCCGGCTTGGGGCTGCCGCTCGCGGCGAGCTGGTCGCGATTGAACCGGACCACGGTGCCATTGTCGAAGTTGGCGACCCAGAGACGATGCGATCGATCGAAGGCGAGTGCGGTCGGTCCGCTGAGCGAGCCCGCGTTCGGCGCGATGATCGTCGAGGCCGGCGTCGCTCCCGAGCCGGCCAAGGCGCCGGGCGCAAAGGCGAGGAGGAGCGAATCGTCCCGGCTGACGACCCACATGGTGCCGTCCCGGTCGAACGTCACGCCCACGAGATTGGGGAGCAGCGCGCTCGGTGTGGTGATGGCGGTGGACGGCGACCGATCCCCGGTACCGTCCAGCTGCTCAGGTGCCAGGCGGAGGATTGCACCGGAGGTTCCACTCGCGGTCCACAGTCCTTCCGGCAGGGCGT
>JBDTTN010000334.1:0-3949 GCA_039930625.1 Gemmatimonadota bacterium
CGTACGCCCTGGAAGGACTGCATGTGAAACCGGGCGTTGAAGCCGCTGCCGATGAAGCCGATGCCGAGGGGTCGGATGGGCATGGGTGGTCCGGGTTCGGGGTGCTGGAGGCGCGGCGTGATGAAGTGAGGAGTAAGAAGTAAGACGTTGCTATGGGTTCGTCTAGAGTTGCGGGACAGTTGCACCATCCATCACCGTCGCGCAATGACGGGGATCACCATTCGCGGTCGGATCTCCGGTGGTGCCGACCCGCTCGGCTCAGCGATCGCTGACAAGGGCCTGGTAGACGAGGGTCCGGAATCGTTCGCCCAGGTCGATGTTGCGGCGCGGCAGCAGCTGCAGCATGAAGACCGCCACGAGGTCGCTTCCGGGATCCACCCAGTAATTCGTGCCGTATGCCCCACCCCAACTGAAGCGCCCCGCCCGCCCAAACTCCCCCGCCGCGCCGGGATCGGTGAGGATCTCGAATCCCAGCCCGAAGCCCAACCCGCGAGCGCGGTACACGGTGTCGATCTGATCGCTGGTCATCAGCCGCACCGTGGCGGGCGCGAGGATCCGCGCCCCATCGAGCACTCCGCCGTTGTCCAGCATCTGCAGAAAGCGGGCGAAATCCCGCGCGGTGGAGACGAGCCCGGCACCTCCGGAGAAGCTCATGCGAGGGCCATCGAGATACTCGCCCTGGCCGAGCGGTCCATCGGGAGCGCGTTCCAGCCTGCTGTCGTCGTTGATGGAATAGACCGTGGTGAGGCGGGCGGCCTCACGCTGCGGCGGATAGAACCAGGTGTCCGTCATCCGCAGCGGCGTGAAAATTCTCGCTTGAAAGAACTGGTCCAGCGGTTGGCCGGAGACGCGCTCCACGATGCAGCCCAGAATGTCGGTGCTGTAGCCATAGACGAACTGTTCACCGGGCTGCGCCACGATCGGCAGGCTGCCGAGCCGGTCGATGCTGGTGCAAACGGGCTCCGCCTTGTCGGCGAAGTACCAGCCGTAGCCTGCGGCCGGTCCCAGGCCAGCGGCACGATACGATTCCTGGACCAGCGAATCGGTACCGTAAGAGATTCCCGCTGTGTGAGTGAGCAGGTCGTGGATGGTGATGGGCCGCCTGACCGGGAGCAGTGCCAGCCCGGTGTCGGTCCTCACGGCGACCCGGGCCGCGGCGAGGCTCGGCACGAACGTGGACACCGGGTCGGAGAGCCGGAGCTTTCCCTCTTCCACCAGCGACATGACGGCGACGCTGGTGATGGCCTTGCTCTGGGAGGCGATGCGGAAGAGGGAGTTCAACTGCATCGGCCGGCCGGCCTCGCGATCGGCGGAGCCTAGGGCCCTGGCATAGGCGACCTGTCCGTGGCGCAACACCAGCATGACGACGCCGGCCACCTTGCCGGAATCGATGTAGGTCTGCGCGACGCGGTCGATCCGCGCCAATCGATCTGCCGAGAAGCCCAGGGCAGCGGGCGATGCCGGTGCGCGACCCTGGGCGCTGCCTGACACAAGCGGAGTGAGCGTCAGCGCGACGCACAAGCGCAGTGATCCTCGACGCATACCTACCTCACGCGTGGGTAAGGGGAAACTGATGTCCCGGTGGCGCGGTTCAGTCGGCGCCGATCGGGCTGCCCGGCGGCGCAGGCGTCGGCTCGCGTGGCCGGTTCTCCTTGTCCCCCGGCTCCTCGAGGAAGCGCTTGAGGTCGGAGCTCAGCGCGGCGGCCTGGGCACGGTCGGCGGGGCTCGCGGTTGCCCTTGCCTTGACCTGATCGAGCTGACGCCGGAGCGCGTCCACCTCGCTCAGCGCCACGGCTCTCGCCTGCGGGTACTCGGCCTCCGCCGCGAGCTGCAGCAGTCCGTTCGCGACGGCGTAGCGTACCGCACGGGCGACTTCCGCCTCATAGGGATCTTTCGGCGTCGGCCCGAAGGCCGCTCCCGTCACCGCGCGAATCACTTCACTGAGACCGAGCTGGCTCGGATCCAGCGCGGGCTGCTGCGCGAGGCGGGCCGCGCGCTCGGCATTGAACAGCAGCGACACCGTGAAGTTCGCCGCCGCCGTGGCCGGTGCGACGGCATCGAAGGTGAGTCCCGTCGTCCGGGTGAACAGCTCGCGATGCAGGTCATACGCATCCGGTCTTGGAGGCAGCGCCGCAAGTACGCTGCGTGGCAGCGTCAGCTCCGCGGGTGAGAGGGTCCGGAGGACCGCCTTCAGCGCCCGGCGCTGATCGGCGGCGGGCACCGGCTTGAGCGGCAGCTGTCCGTCGCCTCGCACCGCGTAGCTGTACCACTCTCCCCCGATCATCTTGATCGCGGCCTCGGCCTGGTAGCGATGGTGCAGGTACACCGGGACGAGGACCTCCTCGAGCGTTGCCATCGGCCGGCCCGCGCGGATCGCGCTTTCCCCAAAGCGGCGCAGCGCAACGCGACGCACATCCATTACCCGATCGAGTTCTGTCGCCGCGTCGGCGCCGTTATCCCAGAGATGCGCGGCGGGATGACTGCTCCCCTGCGGGCGCGCATCGCCATCGGTAAGGAAGGTGATCCCGCGCCCGCGCGCGTCAGAGAGAATGCGGTCGAGCGCGGGCACCTCACCGAGGCCCGGCGGAACGGCCGCGTAGCCGTAGGCGATCGCCACACTGTCCCAGCTCCCCACTCCCACCGTGTAGGCGCTGTCGAGAGCAAGCGAACCATCGGCCGCGATCTGCACCAGTGGGTGGGGATAGTCCATCACCGACGCGCGGCCCTGCGCGCTCGCGATGTAGTTGTGCTCGAGCCCAAGCGAATGTCCCACCTCGTGCGCGGCGAGCTGGCGGAGCCGGGCCAGCGCCATCGCGAGCGGTGCACCCGGCTCCTCCGTACCTGTCGGATACGGGTCAAGCAGCCCCTCCGCGATCAGATAGTCCTGCCTGACCCTGAGCGAGCCGAGCTGTACCAGGCCCTTGATGATTTCGCCGGTGCGGGGGTCGATCACCGCGGAGCCGGTGCTCCAACCTCGGGTGTAGCGATGCACCCACTGGATCACGTTGTAGCGGATGTCCATCGGATCGGCGCTGTCGGGGAGCACCTCGACGCGAAAGGCGTTGCGATAGCCGGCCGCTTCAAAGGCGACGGTCCACCAGCGCGCGCCGTCCAGCAGGGCGGAGCGCACCGGCTCCGGGACGCCGGGGTCGAGGTAGTAGATGAGGGGCTTGACCGCGTCACTGATCGGCGCGGCCGGGTCCCGCTTCTCGAGCCGATGCCGGGCGATGTAGCGCTGGGTGAGCGGCTGCCCGATAGGGGTGGCGTAATCGGCGTACTCGATGCCGAAGAATCCCGAACCGGGGAGATTGAGCCGGGGACGGTAGCCTGGCTCAGGCAGCGCGACAAAAGAGAAGTGCTGGCGCAGGGTGATCGCTTCCGGGGTGGGCGTCACATCGCGAACCCAGCGGCCCGGGGAACTCCCGGTGAAGGTGAGCGTCACCTCGACCTCGGTATTCCGCGGAAAGGCCCTGGTGCGGGGCAGGTAGAGCGCACTGCGCGAGGCGTCGAGGCTGAAGTCCCCCTGCCGAGTGCGCTTGAGGGTACCAGACACATCGTTCTGGTCCTGCAGGAAGAAATCCGTTGCGTCCACCAGCACTCGGCCGCCAGTCACCGCGCCGACCGTGAATCCCCAGAGCACCGACTGCGCGAAGGATTCCTCGACCGCCCGCTGCTCCGACGCCGCGCCGTCGACGGCCCTGAAGTTATAGTTAGGCTGCACCAGCAGCAGCTTTGGCCCCACTCGCTCGAAGCGGACGATCTTCGAATCGCCGATCTTGCTGCGGTCGAGCCCGATATCGTTGGAGCCGACGCCAGTGCTGAGCGACGGCACGAGGATGAGCTCCTCTCCCACGAGCGGCACCTCGAGCCAGAGCCGGCCGGCGCCCTGGTCCCAGTAGAGCGGGAGAAACCCTTCGAGGTGCTTGAAGCTCCTGGTCTTCGACTCGAT
>JBDTTN010000335.1:0-3947 GCA_039930625.1 Gemmatimonadota bacterium
TTCCGCCCCTTCCAGAACGAGCTGGGGCTCCGCGTCTACGAACAGATCTGCAACAGCTGCTGGGCCGAGTGGCTCAAGACCCAGCAACAGCTCATCAATCACTACAGTCTGAATGTGCGGGAGACTCAGTCGAAGGAGTTTCTTTTCAAGCAGATGGAGGCGTTCCTGTTCGTCGCGAAGTGAGGAGGCGCGCAGTTCCATCTTTACTCGGCACTCGGCACTCGGCACTCGGCACTCAGTACTCGGAACTCGGCACTTCTCACCAGCTGTACCCCACCCTGAAATCCGCATCGACCGCCGGTCCGCCGGGCTGGAGATCTTCGGTCATCCCGAACCGGAACTCTCGTCCGCTCTTCGAGCGAATGATCCAGCCGAAGTCGAGGGTCATCTCCCAGCGTTGTAGCTGTGAGGCCTCCGTCGTCGTGCTGTAGTAGGGGCTGTGCAGGTAGAGATTGGCGAAGCTCCAGAGCCCTCCGAAGGTCCGCCACCGTACCCCCGACGTGCCCAGCACGAACAGCCGCTCCTGCAGCGACCGGAGCGGTCCGTGGGTCGGGGTAAAGCCGAGATTGGCCGAGCCCTCGTAGAGGAGCCGCGGCGTGATCGGATACCGGAAGGTGTTGAGCAGGCTCAGTGAGATGGTGCCCCGATCGTAGCCGGGGCCGGCGGTGCTGGTCGGGAGCGTGAGCGAGAGCATCGACTGCGAGTGCTCGTCGTTCCGCCGGCCGAGCCCCAGCCGAATGTCGCCCAGATAGGCACCATGAGGAGCGAAACGCAGCTTGCGATTGTCGCTGAACTTGTATTCGTAGGCGAAGCTGTTGCGGGGCCGGCCATCCCGCTCTGGATAGCGGATGCCGAAGAGCCCGTGATACCAGTTGAGGAAGCCATCCATGAAGCCGCTGTAGCTGCCGCCCAGCCAGGCCTCCGCCGTGACGAAGTGCCGCGCATCCAGGTCCCGGCTCGCGCTCAGATTGAGCCGGAGTGCCTCGGCGTCCAGGATGTAGGCGGTGTCCGCGAGAGAGAGCCGGAAGTTGAGCTCCGCCATGCTGCCGTAGTCCACGCCGAGTGCCACCCGCCATCGCGGCGATGGAGCAAGGTAGGGCTGGAAATAGAGACCGCTGCGAGACTCTGCAGCGGGGTTGATGGGGTGCAGGAGGGGAAGCGACTGCGCCTCGAGGTGGCCGCTCGCCAGGACGGCGCCAACGCCGCAGGCCAGCAGCACACTACTCCTCATCCAGCGACCTCCACATGTACCAGGCCGCATGGCTGCGCCACGGGCGGAATCGTTCACCGACCTGTGCAATCGCTTTCGGGGTGCGGGCACCGTAGAGGTTGAAGACCGCGCGCTGCACCCCGCCATCGCCCACCGGCCAGACATCGGGCCGGTTGAGCGAGAACATCAGAAACATCTCGGCCGTCCATACCCCGACTCCTTTGACCGAGGTCAGGCGTTCGACAATCACCGGGTCCGGCAGGCGGGCCAGCCCGCGAAGGCCGCCGTCCAGGGCGAAGCGCGCCAATTCCCGGACGTAGCGCGCCTTGGCCCGGGAGAGGCCTGCGCGCCTCAGCCTGCGCGGATCGGCCTCGGCGAGAGCGGCCGGACGAATCGGGACCATGCTTCGGAGCCGCGCCATGATGCTCTCAGCCGCTTTGCCGGAGATCTGCTGCGACACGATCGCGTCCACGAGCGACGGAAAGGCCGGGCGCGGCCGGAGCACCGGCGGCGAGTGGCGCGCCACCAGGCCTGCCATGATGGGACAGGAAAGCAGAATCTCGGTCATCGGGCTCCTAATGTAACCGGCCCATGCCTTGACAGAGGCGGGGTCCGCGTCGTACCGTACGCCCATGCGGAACTCAGCGCGATTCGGCTTCTTCTTTCTGTTTACCAGCACAGGCGGCGCGTCGCCGTCCGGTGCGGGGAAGCCCTGACGCTCACCCGCCACCTGACACCAGACGCCCCGCCGGAATCGCCGGCGGGGCGTTTTGTTTTTCACTCTCGGAGCAAGTCATGCGCGTTGCGATCCAGGGAACCCGTGGTGCCTTCAGCGAAGCGGCAGCCCGGCAGCAGTGGCCCCAGATGGAGACCATCTCCTGCCGTGAGGTGGGTGACGTCGTCGCCGCCGTGCGCGAGGGCCGCGCCGACGCCGGTTGCCTGGCCATCGAGAATTCCCTGGTCGGCTCGGTCACCCCGACCTACGACCTGCTGCAGGAGGCGTTCGGCGAGGGGGATCTCCATCTCAGCCGCGAAATCCTGCTTCCCGTCCACCACAGCATCATGGGCCTCCCCGGCGCATCACTCGGGCAGATCACTCAGGTGCTCTCTCACCCCGTCGCGCTCGGTCAGTGTCGCGTGTGGCTGGCCCGGCATCTGCCCAACGTGACGCTGGTGAGCGCCTGGGACACCGCCGGCAGCGCCGAGATCGTCGCCCGGGAGAAGGACCCCAGCCAGGCCGCGATCTGCGGACGCCCCGCCGCCGAGGCGTACGGTCTGCAGGTCTTCGACGAGCGGATCGAGGACGACCCCACCAATCAGACCCGATTCCTCACCTTCACCCGCGAGCCCGCACCGGCGGCAGACACCGCGGTGCCGCTCAAGACCTCGCTCATCGTGTGGACCGACCACCGGCCCGGCATGCTCGCCGCGGTGCTGCAGGCGTTCGCGGGCCGAGGCGTGAATCTCACCAGCCTGCAGTCGCGGCCGGAGCGCTCGGCGCCGTGGACCTACCGGTTCTACTTCGATGTGGACGGCGGCCGCAACGAACCGCGCCTGGCCGAGGCACTGGAGGCGATCGAGGCGCTGGCATCGCGGATTGTGGTGCTGGGGAGTTACACCAGCTGGCAGGGTGAAGGTGCGATGCCGGTCACCACCCTCCCGAACATGCCGCACCTCCGGCCCAAGCCTGACCTGCCACTCTTCGACCGGCGGCAGAATCCCGGCGGCACGATCGTGAAGGTCGGCGATGTCGAAATCGGCGGCGATCGTCCCGTACTAATCGCCGGACCCTGCTCGGTGGAGTCGGAGGCGATGATCATCGCGACCGCCGAGGGGATCCTCGCCGCGGGCGCGGACATGCTGCGCGGCGGGGCGTTCAAGCCGCGAACCTCGCCGTACGATTTTCAGGGACTGGGGGTGAAGGGCCTCAAGTTCCTCGCGGAAGCTCGGGAACGCACCGGTCTGCCGGTGGTCACCGAGGTGATGAGCTGGGAGGAGGTCCCGCTGGTGGCGCGCTATGCGGACATGCTGCAGATCGGTGCGCGCAACATGCAGAACTTCGCGCTGCTCCGGGCCGCGGGACGGAGCGGCAAACCGATTCTCCTCAAGCGGGGCGGTGGCTCGACGATCGAGGAGTGGCTGCACGCGGCCGAATACATCCTCTCCCACGGCAATCCCAACGTGGTGATGTGCGAGCGCGGAATCCGGACCTTTGAGCGGGCGACTCGGCACACCCTGGATCTGAACGCGGTCGCGATCGTGCGGGAGCGCACCCATCTGCCGGTGATCGCCGACCCGAGCCACGCGGCGGGAATGCGGAACATCGTCCCCGCGCTTACTCTGGCCGCACTCGCGGCGGGAGCTCAGGGCGCGATCGTCGAGGTGCATCCAGATCCGGATCACGCGCTGAGTGATGGGGCCCAGAGCCTCGATCTCCCCGGCTTCGCCAGACTCGCGGCCCAGATCCGGGCACACGAGCCCGCGGCGACACGATGAAATCGGCGCCCCATCTGCTGGTCTTCGACGGCTTCGCCGATTGGGAGGCGGCGTACGCGGTCGCCGAACTGCGGCGTTCGGGCAACCATAGAGTGGTGACCATCGGCTACTCCGGTGAGCCGGTGGTCTCCATGGGCGGGCTCTGCGTACTCCCGGACTTCGACTTGGCGGAGCTCGACCCCGAGGCGATCCGGATGCTGATCCTTCCCGGTGGAGACCGCTGGGAGAGCGAACCGCCCGA
>JBDTTN010000336.1:0-3947 GCA_039930625.1 Gemmatimonadota bacterium
CGCACCACCAGCCGGTCCACCACGACCGCGACATCGTGATTCTGCCGGCGGTTGAGGGCCGGCACCTCGTTGAGGTCATACGTCTCCCCATCCACCCGCACCCGCACGAAGCCGCGCTTGCGCACCTCGTCGAAGAGCTCGCGGAACTCGCCCTTGCGGCCGCGTACCAGCGGCGCGAGCACTTCGATGCGGGTCTCCTCCGGCCAGCCAAGAATCGTCTCGGTGATCTGGGTCGCCGAGGAGCGCTCGATGGGGCTGCCATCGTTGGGGCAGTGCGGTACGCCCGCGCGGGCCCACAGCAGGCGCAGGTAGTCGTAGATCTCGGTGACCGTGCCGACGGTCGAACGGGGATTGTGGCCGGCGGTCTTCTGCTCGATCGCGATGGCGGGAGAGAGCCCCTCGATCGCGTCGACATCCGGCTTCTCCATGAGCCCCAGGAACTGCCGCGCATAGGCAGACAGCGATTCGACGTAGCGCCGCTGTCCTTCGGCGTAGATCGTGTCAAAGGCGAGCGAAGACTTGCCCGAACCCGACAGGCCCGTGATGACGGTGAGTCGGTCGCGCGGGATCTGAACCGAAATATTCTTGAGGTTGTGCTCGCGGGCGCCGCGGACAACGAGGTATTCCTGAGCCATAAGCAGGGGAACGTACCCCGGGCGTGGGCGGGGTTCAACTCCAGAGGGTCGGAGCCGGGGCCCGGGAGCTACCGCCAACCCGCGGGGGGAGTGATCATTGAGCGTGACCAATCCACGCACCACTCCGGCGGCGCCGGGCCGGGACTGAGCCGCCATGTCCCCGCACCGCTCCACCGGCCTCGAATCGATGCTCGATGAGCTCTTCGGCACCTCCGGTGTCGAGGCCGATCCGGCGCCTGACGCGCCCGACGCCGGGTACCCGCTGCGGCCCTTCGCCGCGGACGTCCCCCAGGACGATCTCGTGGCGACGGAGGCGCGCACCGATGAGTCACCGGTCGAGCGTCTCTACCGCCGAGCGGTCGAGGCGGCAAGCCGAGGCCGGGTGAGCGAGGCGATTCACCGCTACCGCGAACTGCTCGCGCTGGATCCCGGTCACGTCGCCGCCCGCAACAACCTCTCCGCCCTCCTGGAGACGACCGGCGATCCGGCGGAGGCGCTGGAGCAGCTCTCCGCCGCGCTCAAGGTGGCGCCGGATGACGTGAACATGCTGGTATCGCGCGGCGCCATTCACGGTCGCCTGAAGCAATACGGCGAGGCCGAGACCGATCTGCGCCGAGCTCTCCGATTCGACCCCAACCACGTCCAGGGACACATGACCCTCGGCCTGGTGCTGTGGCGCAAGGGCATGCCGAAGGATGCGGCCGACGCACTCCGGCGCGCGATCCAGCTCGAGCCCCAAAGCGCGACCGCCTACTATTATCTGGGCGAGGCGCTCAACCAGGCAGGCGACCTCCCCGGCGCCCGCGCCGCTCTGGAGCAGGCCGCCGAACTCGGACCCGACCATGGCCGCACCTTCCGGCTCCTCGGGCGGGTGCTCGACCGGATGGGCAAGCCGGACGACGCCCACGCGATGTATCGTCGGGCCCGCGAGGTTGGCGACGCGTGATTCGCCTCGTGGAACGCGCGCTCGCCGATCTGCCGGTGGATGCCGTGGTACGCTGCGCTGATGATCACCTTCGTCCGGTCGGCAGCGCGAGTGAGGCGCTCGACCACGCCGCCGGCGACCGCTTCGCCGAGCAGCGCCGGGTCCAGGCCGCGCTCGAAGTCGGTTCCGCGGTGATCACCGGCGGCGGTGCACTCGCCGCCGAATTCGTGCTGCACATCGTGATCCAGGGAGCGGACCGCACCGCCTCACGCGACACCATCCGCAAGGCGCTGACGTCCGCGTGGCACCGAGCGGAAGGGTGGCAGCTCACTACCGTCGCGGCTGCGCTCAGTGGGCTCAGCGGGTCGGCGCTGTCGCTCGAACAGGCCGCAGTGGCGCTGGTCGAGACTTTCCGCGACCGTGCCGGCGCCTCCGGATTCCCGGCCGAACTGCAGATTGTGATCGACGACCCGGGCCAGCGTGGCGCGGTCGAACCGTTCCTGCCGGGCTCGACACGATGAATCGCCGCACCGCCGCGACGCTCATTCTCCTCGCGTGGGCCGGTGCGCTCGGCTGGCTGGTGCAGCGCAATTACCTCAGTGCTCCACGAGCTTCCGACATTCCGCGCTGGCCAGTGCCGCCGGGCTCCGCATTTCAGGCCATTCGGCTCGGCGGCCGGCAGTACGGACTTGCGTCGTTCACCGTGGATACCCTGCCGGACGGGCTGCGGGTGGTGGAGCTCGTGACCCTCGACCTCCCGCCAACCAGCAACCAGAGCCCCCGCCGTACCAGCACCCGGACCGAGGCGAAGTACACCCGCGGGCTGCAGCTCCGCAGCTGGACCATCAGCGTCCAGACCGAACACGGCCGAAGCGCTTCCACGGGCAGCGTCAGCGGGGACACGCTACTCACCGTCATCAGTGGCGGACGAGGCGAGGCAACCGAGACGCTTACGGTTGCGCTGCGCCGGCCGGTCGTGCTCCCCTCGGCGATTCCACTGGTGGCGGCCTCGCGCGGGCTCCCCCGGACGGGGACCAAACTCAACGTCGAGACCTACGATCCGCTCGATCACGAGCTGCGCTCGGAGCATCTCAGCGTCGCCGCGGAATCGCTCTTCACTATTCCTGACAGTGCGACCTACCTCGAGTCCATCCGCCGATGGACGACGGCCCACGCGGATACCATTCGGGCCTGGCGGCTGGAGCGGGTCGAGCATGGTTTGCCGGTACTGCAGTGGATCGATGCGGCCGGGATGACCGTCCGCCTTCAGCATCCCATGGGCGCCGTGCTGGACCGGTCGGCATTCGAACTGGTGAACAGCAACTTCCGCGCATTGCCGGTTCCACCGTGGGATACCAGCGCCGCCGCACCGAGCTATCTGCCGAGCGACGGCAGTCCCGAACCAGCGCGACGGCTGAGAGTGCTCGCGCGGCTGACACCGGCGTCAGTGCTGCCCAAGGTGCTGCCCGCGCTCGAAGGCGGATGGCAATCCCGCCGAGGCGACACCCTCGAAGTGAGCCCGACCAGCGGAACCGATTCGGCGCCGGAACGCGCCGTCATCGCGGACCCGCTGCTCGGCGCTGGCGATCCAGGCCTCGCGCGGGCCGCAGCGCTGGCGGCGGGCCGCGAATCCCAGCCCGCGCGCGTCGCCCAGGCGCTCAACGATTGGGTTCGGCGGACGATACGAGTACGTGAGGGGGCGGGCACCTGGAGTGCCGGGCGCGCCTTCCGGAATCGGAGCGGCACCGCGATCGAGCGAGTGCGCGTGCTGGTCGCGCTCGCACGATCCGCCGGGTTGGAAGCCCGTCAGGTCTCGGGGCTGGTGCGGGTGAACGGCCGCTGGCAGCTCCGGGAGTGGGCGGAGATCTGGACCGGGACCTGGACCCCGGCGGACCCCGGGCTCGCGAGTGCGAGTCCGCTTGCGGCACGGATCCGGCTCATCACCGGTGGAGACGCGCGGCTACTCGATTTGGCCCTTCGCGCGGGGCGGGTGCGCCTGGATGTCCTCGAGGAGACGCAATGATCCGGCTGACGAAGCTGACGAAGCGCTACGGCAAGTTCACCGCGGTGGACGGCATCGACCTCGAGATCCGGCGGGGGGAGCTGTTCGGCTTCCTGGGCCCGAACGGCGCCGGGAAGACCACGACCATGCGGATGATCGCCGGCATCCTGCAGCCGACCTCCGGAACCATCGAGATCGCGGGCGACAACCTTGCCCTGGATCCGATCAAGGCGAAGCATCGGCTGGGCTTCATCCCCGATCGGCCCTACGTCTATGACAAGCTTACCGGAGCGGAGTTCCTCCGCTTCGTGGCGGCGCTCTATGGGCAGGACGGCGACCCGATTGAGCGGCGCATGGAGGAGCTGCTCGATCTTTTCGAGCTGAT
>JBDTTN010000337.1:0-3926 GCA_039930625.1 Gemmatimonadota bacterium
TCATGCTCCGCAGCATGTCAGACTCCACCACTCGGCAGGCGGCACAGCTCGTGGTAGTGGACAACTGGATGGAGGAACTCAAGGCGAAGCTGAAGCGACCATAAGAGCAGGGGCGGGCCTCCGTGCCCGCCCGTGGTGAGAGCACCCCCGAAACCGCCCGGGCGCTCTGGCGTACGGCTTTCAATCCAGCTTCAGCCCAGCAGAATACTTCGGGCGCAGCGGTGCCTGCCACCGGCCCGCAACACGTTACCGCTCAGCCGCCCGCTGACGCCTACCACGGAGATGCCTATGACGGACTCGACCCTGAGCGAATGGGCCCGGGACCTGCGCCAGGCCAGCCGCACTCTCAGGCGGACACCCGGGTTCACCGCCCTCTCTGTCGGCATGCTGGGACTCGCGATCGGCGCCAACGCGGGGATGTTCGGGGTCGTCAATACCGTCCTGCTCCACCCCCTGCCCTTCGCTCACCCCGACCGGCTGCTGCATATCGCGGCCTCCGCACCGGGCTCGGACTACCCGGCCGAATTCGGGGTGGGGCCGGAGTTCTACCTGCAATACAAGGAACAATCGAAGCTGCTGGAGGATGTCTCGACCTACAACTCCGGAACCTCCACCCTGCGAGTTGGCGAGCGGGTGGAGCGAGTGCGTATGTCCTGGCCCACCAACTCGATCTACTCGACCCTCGGCGCCAAGCCGATCCTCGGCCGGGTGCCGGTGGACGACGACGAGAACCGGGTGGCCGTGATCAGCTACGCGCTCTGGGATTCGTGGTTCGGCCGCGACTCTTCGGTGATAGGCAAGAGCTACTACATCTCGGGGACGATGCGGACGGTGATCGGCGTCCTGGGTCCGGACTTCAAGTTCCCTACCGATGGCACCCTCCTGTGGGTCGCCGCCCCGATCCGGGCCGAAGGGATCACACCCGGGCAGTTCGGTTCGGGACTGGTGGCGCGGATGGTGCCAGGCGCCACGCCGGAGGAGGTGGCGGCCGAGTTGACCTCACTGGCGAAGCGGCTGCCGGAACGGTTCGGTGGCCCGGCGAGCTATGCCCGGATGATCGAGCAACACCGTGCGGTTGTGCGCCCGCTCGAGGAGCAGCTGCTCGGTGATGTCTCCCGACCGCTCTGGGTGCTGCTCGGCGCGGTCGGCATCGTGCTGCTGATCGCCTGCGCCAACGTGGCCAATCTCTTCCTGGTGCGGGCCGAGGGACGGCAGCGGGACCTGGCTGTCAGGCGGGCACTCGGCGCGGGACGGGGTCAGCTCATCCGGTTACAGATGGCGGAAGCGGTGATCGTGGCGGGCCTTGCGGGGGCACTCGCGATCCTGCTCGCCGCCCTGATCTTCCCCGCTTTCCTGCGGGCTGCCCCTCCGGGGATTCCCAGGCTCGGCCAGGTTCGCATGGACTTCGCGACGCTGCTGTTCGCGCTGGCCGCGGCAGCCGGCTCCGCATTGGCGTGCGGCGCAGTCCCCGCCCTCCGAGGTTCCGCGCCGGATCTGCAGCGGCTGCGCGACGGTGGCCGAGGCTCCACCGGCCGGCGGCACTGGGCGCGCAACGCCCTCGTGGTGGGTCAGACGGCTCTGGCGCTGGTGCTGCTCATCGCATCGGGGCTGCTGGTGCGGAGCTTCCGGGCGTTGCAGCATGTGAACCCCGGCTACGATACCCAGGACCTCTTCACCTTTCAGATCGCGCCGGAGCGGCCCACGCTGACCGACGGACCTTCGTTCGCGCAGTTCGAGCTGGATTTCATGGACCGGCTGCGAGCCCTCCAAGGGGTACAGACGGTGGGGCTGGTCGACAACATCCCGCTCAATGAAGGCACCTCCACCGGGCGGTTCCGCAGTGAAGGGACCGACGCCGATGGTGGCACCCTGCTTTCCTACACCACATCCGCTGGCGACTACTTCAAGGCGATGGGGATCTCGGTGCTCGAGGGCCGGCCGTTCGAGACCAGTGATCACCGCAGCTCCCTGGGGAATGTGATCATCAGCCGCTCCGCAGCGAAGGCGCTCTGGCCGGGGCAGAGCGCCCTCGGCCGGCGGCTCATGCAGCCGGGCGACTCGGCCTGGTCTACGGTGGTGGGAGTCGTGGAGGATGTGCTGCAGGACGACTTCCGCGGCATCCCGCAGGCGGTGGTCTACTACCCGCTGGTGGGCCCGCTGCCTAACGCCTGGCGCACTTCCTCCCCGGCCTACGTGCTGAAGACCACGCGGGCGGAGCAGATCGCGCCGGAGGTGCTGGCGCTGGTGCGGCAGGTCGCGCCGGAGGCGCCGATGTACCGGGTGTATACCATGGCGGGGCTGGCGAAGGACTCGATGGTGAATCTCGCCTTCACGATGCTCACGCTGGGAATCGCGTCGGCGCTCGCACTGCTGCTGGGCGCGGTCGGCCTGTACGGAGTGCTCTCCTACATCGTCGCCGAACGCACCCGGGAGATCGGGGTGCGCATGGCGCTCGGCGCCCGCGCTGGTCAGGTGCGGAGCATGGTGGTGGCGGAGGGAGCGCGGGTAGTCGGAGCGGGAGTGGTGCTCGGCCTCGCGGTGGCGCTCGCCTCCACCCGGGCACTGGCGAGTCTCCTGTTCGGAATACCGGCGATCGACCTGGCCACCTTTGCAGCGATGTCCGTTGCGATGGTCGGAGTGGGGCTGGTGGCGAGCTACCTGCCGGCGCGTCGGGCCTCGAACGTGGACCCGACGGAGGCGCTGCGGGGGGAGTGAGGAGGGGGAAAAAGAAAGCGGGAAGGAGATGGAATCCCCTTCCCTGCTTTCGGACCGCTCGGGCGAGATGATGCCAGGTTCGTCGCCTCACCGCACGACGAGATACTGCCGCACCATCCGCGTCGGGCTCAACCGCGGCAGGGAATCCTGCGCCACTCGCGCCGTGATCACCACCGCGTGGCTGGCGCAGTCCTGAGGAATCGGACCGATCACCCACGCCGCCTCGCCGTTGTCCTCGATCTGCCAGGGACGGGCCGCAAGCGGCCGCGAACCCTTCGCGATCGTTGGAGTGTCCGTCGCGATACACCGCCCCGACACCACTACCGTTTCACCGACCAGCGCCTGCGTCGTGAGGACCTGACGCACAGTCACCGCCGGCGGAGCGGCCGCCGGGGCCGGGCCGACAGCTGCGGCCGGTTGGAACCCCACCACGCCCGCGAACAGCATCGCGGCTTTCTGAATCACCGGCATTTTCCACCCCCATAGTTGAACATTGAACTGCGAATCCCCATACGGGGGTCGGTTCAGGTACGTTTCAGATTGGAGCGATCGAGGTCGTCGGGGGGGCATCGGGTGGGGGCGGAGCTCCGCCCCAAGCCAACGGTGAGTGAGTCCCCTCAGGGTTCGGGGGGAACAGTAGGTCGCGAGCGAGATCACAAGCGCCTGCATAGCTGGCGAGCAGGTCCCCACCTCCTCATGTTTGGGCACCCTGGCTCTGGCGACCAATTTGTCCGACCTGCTAGCCCAACTTCAGGACGCCCTTTTCGATCGCTATCGCATCGAGCGCCAGCTCGGCGCAGGCGGGATGGCCACGGTGTATCTGGCCGAGGACCTGAAGCACCATCGCAAGGTCGCAGTGAAGGTACTCCGTCCCGAACTGGCCCATGCCCTTGGGCCGGAGCGTTTCCTGCGCGAGATCGAGACCACCGCCAATCTGCACCATCCCCATATCCTCGGGTTGTATGACTCGGGGACATTCGCCGAACAGCCGGGCGGACCCCAGGTCCGACCCTACTACGTCATGCCGTTCGTCGATGGGGAGTCGCTGCGCGACCGCCTCACCCGCGAGAAGCAACTCCCCATCGGGGATGCGCTGCGGATCGCCGGCGAGGTGGCCGACGCACTTGGCTATGCCCACAGCCGGCAAGTGGTACACCGCGACATCAAGCCGGAGAATATCCTGCTGGAAGGCGGGCACGCGGTGGTGGCGG
>JBDTTN010000338.1:0-3919 GCA_039930625.1 Gemmatimonadota bacterium
TCCTTCGGCAGAGGACAGGCTAGTCGCTGATGCGCATCGCCATCTCGACCGGCGGCGGAGACGCCCCGGGCCTCAACGCCGTCATCCGCGCCATCGTGCTCTCCGCGCATACCCGTGGGTGGCAGAGCTACGGCATCCGCCGGGGCTACGGCGGTCTGCTAGGCGATGACGGCATCATGACGCTCACCCCCGAGAAGGTGCGTGGCATCACCCACCTCGGCGGCACCATCCTCGGCACGACCAATCGTGGCAATCCATTCCGCTGGGCAGTGAAGGGGTCGGACGGTCAGGATGTCGAGGTGGACCGCTCCGACGATCTCATCGGGGCGTTCAACGCGAGCGGGTTCGATGCCCTGATCACCATCGGGGGCGACGGCAGCCTCAAGATCGGGTACGATCTCTGGCGGAAGGGCCTGCCCGTGGTGGGTGTGCCGAAGACGATCGATAACGATGTGGCGGGGACGCTGTCCACCTTCGGCTTCGATACCGCGGTAAGCACGGCGACGGAGGCCATCGACAAGCTCCACTCGACGACCGAGAGTCACGAGCGGGTGATGGTCGTCGAGCTCATGGGGCGGGACGCAGGATGGATCGCGCTCAATAGCGGCATCTCCGCCAGCGCGGACGTCATCCTGATTCCCGAGATCCCGTTCGACATCGACAAGGTCTGCGCCAAGATCGTGGCGCGGGAGCAGGCCGGCCGCCACTTCAGCATGGTCGTGGTCGGGGAGGGCGCCATTCCGCTCGGCGGCGACGCGCTGCTGCTCGAGCGCCGCGCGGCGGGCACCGTCGATCGGCTCGGCGGCATCGGCTCACTGGTGGCCAGGGCGATTCAGGAACGCACCGGCAAGGAGACCCGGAGCCTGGTGCTCGGCCACCTGCAGCGCGGCGGCTCGCCGACCACATTCGACAGGCTCCTGGGACTCCGCTTCGGGACGGCGGCGGTGCGAGCGGTGGCGGACAAGGCTTTCGGCGTCATGGTCGGCTACAACCCACCGGCGATCGAGCGGGTACCGCTACAGGATGTGATCGGCCGGTCCAAGCACGTCCCGCTCGATTCCGATACCGTGCTGACAGCGCGAGAGCTGGGGATCAGCCTGGGAGACTGACGCGTCCCGCGCGTCATCCTGAACGGGGCGACGGATCTTTCAAGCACCTGAAGGGATCCCTCGGCCGCCTTGCCCCCTCGGGATGACATCACTCCTTAGTATTCGGCATGCCCAAGCCCACCTATCCCGCTTCCCGCATCGATACCGCCGTCGAGGAAATTCACGGGGAACGAGTGCCCGATCCGTATCGCTGGCTCGAAGCCGGGGACAGCGAGGAAACCCGCCTCTGGACCGAGGCGCAGAATCGGATTGCCAGGACCTATCTCGACGCCGTCCCCGCCCGGCCGCTGATTCAGCAGCGCCTCGCCACCCTGCTGCAGATCGGGTCGCTGGGTACGCCGACCCCCGCGAAGGGTCGGTACTTCTATCAGCGGCGGGAAGGGACCCAGAACCAGCCGGTGCTGTACGTGCGGGAGGGCGTCCACGGCACCGACCGGGTGCTGCTCGATACGAACGCGCTCGACGCAGCGGGCACCACCGCGCTCGACTGGTACTTCCCGAGCGACGATGGCCGGCTGCTCGCCTACGGGCTCTCGGAGAACGGCAGCGAGGAAAGCGTGCTGCAGGTCATGGACGTGACCACGGGGGCGGTGATGCCGGACCGGATCGCGCCGTGCCGCGCCGCCGATCTCGCCTGGCTGCCTGACACCAGCGGCTTCTACTACACCCGATATCCCAGGGAAGGGGAGGTGCCGCCGGAGGAGAAGCAGTACCACCGCGCCATCTACTTCCACCGGCTCGGCGAGGACTCCGCCGCCGATACGCTGGTCTTCAAGCCCGCGGCGAAGGAGCACTGGCCCGGCGTGGACCTCTCGCCCGACGGCCGGTGGCTGATTGTCTCAGTGGCCCGCACCTTCGATCAGACCGACCTCTACCTGCAGGACCGCCGCGCTGGCGGGGCGCTGCTGCCGGTGGTAACGGACCTGCCTCACACCTTCGACGGACAGGTGGTTGGCCAGCGGCTGTACATCCGGACCAATCAGGATGCGCCCAACTATCGCCTCTACGTGACCGACCCTGCGGCGCCCTCGCGCGAACGGTGGCGCGAGATCGTTCCCACTCGCGCCGATGCGGTCCTCGATGGTTTTCTCATTGCCCGCGACGCGCTGGCGCTCTCCTACCTGGAATTGGCCAGCTCCCGGCTCCGGATCGCCGGCCTCGACGGCGAGCACCCGCGCGAGGTGCCGCTCCCGGCGATCGGCAGCGTCTTCGGCTGGGGCGCGGAGCCGGATGGTGACGAGTTGTTCTACGGTTTTTCCTCGTACACCGTGCCACCGAGCATCTATCGCATAGATCTGCGCAGCGGAGTCGAGGAGCTGTGGCAGCGGGTGGAGGCGGACATCGCGCCGGAGCGGTTCGAGGTGCATCAGGTGCGCTATGCATCCAAGGATGGCACGCCAATCACCATGTTCCTGGTGCACCAGAGAGGGCTGGTCAGGAATGGCGAGAATCCCACCTACCTCACAGGGTACGGCGGTTTCAATATCAGCATGACGCCGTCGTTCTCCCGGTCAGTACTGGCCTGGCTGGAACAGGGTGGGGTCGTGGCGATTCCGAATCTGCGCGGCGGCGGCGAGTACGGCGAGGTGTGGCACGAGGGCGGTATGCTCGAGACCAAGCAGAACACCTTCGACGATTTCATTGCGGCGGCCGAGTATCTCTTTCGGGAGCGTTACAGCTCGCCGGCGCGGCTGGCCATCGCCGGCGGTTCCAACGGTGGTCTGCTGATGGGTGCGGTACTGACACAGCGGCCCGACCTGTTCCGCGCCGTGGTGATCCAGGTGCCGCTGCTCGACATGCTGCGGTATCACCGGTTCCTGATCGCGCGGTTGTGGATTCCCGAATACGGCTGCGCCGACGACCCCGAGCAGTACCGCTGGCTCCGCGCCTACTCGCCGTACCACCATGTGCGGACCGGGACACCATATCCGGCGGTGCTCCTGGCGACGGCGGAGAGCGATACCCGGGTGGATCCGCTGCACGCGCGCAAGATGACCGCCCGGCTGCAGGCCGCCTCGAGCTCGGAGCATCCCATACTGCTGCGACTCGAAGGCAAGGCCGGGCACGGTGCCGGGAAGCCGGTGTCGAAGGTGCTGGAGGAGCTGGTCGACACCTGGAGCTTTGTCGTGACAGAGGTGGGTGTCTCGTGGCGCTGACCGCCGAACGGCCGTGCTATCCGGCGAGGGCCCGAGACGGTAACTTCAGCGGCGCTCTCCCCTCGGATGATCCGATGGCCAACGAATCATGGCCGCACAGGAGCTCTCTGCGATGACCTCTGGTACTGCACCGACTCCCATTGATATGTCGCATCCCAGCCGCTGGCTGGCGGTGTTGCGAATCCTGGTCGGTTTCTGGTTTCTGAAGGCGCTAACGAGCAAGATGGATTTTGTGCTGCTGGGAGGATTCGTGCCCTTCATCGGGGTCGAGCCGCGGTGGCTCGCGACTATGCCGAATATTCTCGCCAAGCAGATCGCCGACAATCCGATCCTCTGGTATAAGGCATTCCTGGAGCAGACCGTCCTCCCGAACAGCGCCCTCTTTGCGCAGATGACGGCGTGGGGCGAAGTCCTGGTGGGACTCTCGCTCAGCACCGGCTGTCTGGCCGGGCTCGGCGCCCTCGGCGGCCTCTGGCTCAGCCTCAACTACGGCCTCGCCTCGGCGCATCTCTCCTCGGCCTCGCTGGGTTTCCATTACATGCTGGTGATCGTGATGCTGACGCTGTTCCTCGCGCGCTCCGGGCGGGCGTGGGGGCTCGATGCGTGGATCGCCTGGCGGTGGCCGGGGTCGGTGCTGACGTGGAGGCCGTTCCA
>JBDTTN010000339.1:0-3919 GCA_039930625.1 Gemmatimonadota bacterium
GCACACATCCGGACGCTGCTGCTGACCTTCTTCTTCCGGCAGATGCCGGAGCTGATCGACGCGGGATACATCTACATCGCGCAGCCGCCACTCTACCGGGTGGCCAAGGCGAAGGAGGAGTTCTACGCCTACGACGAGAAGGAGCGCGACGAATACGTGAAGCGGTTGTCCGGTCCCGAGGGGAAGGGCAACGTGAACATTCAGCGCTACAAGGGCCTGGGCGAGATGAATCCGGCACAGTTGTGGAATACCACCATGGACCCCGCCAGACGGACCGTGCTGCGGGTGACCATGTCCGATGCGGTGGAGGCCTCAAAGCTCTTCGAGGAACTGATGGGCGACGAAGTCGAGCCTCGGCGGCTCTTCATCGAGAAGAATGCCAAGTACGTGAGCCACCTCGACGTGTAGGTCGAGTGAAGGGTGCCTGGTGCCTGGCGCAGAGTGAGGAGGAGCGGTGCGAAGGGGTCGCGGCTAGTCGCGGCCCCTTCGCTGCGTTCCGGCACCCGGTCCCCAGTCATCACCCTCGAAACCGTCTTCTGGCCGCTGATCGACGCCGAGATCGCGGACCTCTCGCTCCGCGGCCTCCAGTTCGTCGGCATCCACCGCTTCAACCGCGTCGCCGTCGGTCGCGGGCGGGCGCCGCCCCGGCACGAGGAGCCACACCAGAAAGGCGCCCAGCAACAGTACGAGCATCACCGACATGGGCGCGCCATTGATCTGATGTCCCCGGCCATCAAAAGCTCTCGACGCCGACCGCGGTCACGCGATGGGAGATGAGGGGCAACCGCGGCACCGGATCGCCGAACACGATGGCCTCGCCCAGTGCGCGGAGTCCGATCGCCGCTCCAGCGGCATCGGCGGCGAACACCGAGGCGATCGGCTCTCCCTTCGCGACCTTCGCGCCGGGGCGGGCGGAGACGACGAAGCCCACGCTCGGGTCGATCACGTCGCCAAGCGCCTGGCGCCCCCCTCCCATCGCCACGACGGCGAGCCCCAGCGGTCGCGGATCGACCGACTGGACGGTACCGGCGGCGGGCGCCTCGAAGAGCTCCACCTCCCTGGCCTGCGGCAGCAGGCCGGGATCGTCGATGATGGCAGGGTTGCCACCCTGTGCCGCGATGAGCTGGCGGAACTTCTCCAGCGCGCGGCCGGAAGTGAGCGCTTCGGTCACGCGCCGAGTGGCGGCTGCGCGATTGGGATCGGTGCCCGCCAGCATGAGCATCTCCACCGCAAGTGCGCGGGTCACCAGCATCAAGTCCTCAGGGCCGCGTCCCTCCAGCGCAAGCAGGGTCTCCTCGATTTCCAGTGCGTTGCCGATCGCCCGGCCCAGTGGGCGGTCCATCGCGGTGAGCAGTGCGGCGGTGCGGCAGCCCTGCGACTCCCCCAGCGCGACCATTGTCTGAGCGAGTGAGAGCGCGGCCGCGGGCTCCGTCATGAACGCCCCGCTGCCCACCTTCACGTCGAGCACCAGTCCCGTGAGTCCCTCGGCGAGCTTCTTGGACATTATGCTCGCTGCGATCAGTGGAATCGACGGGACCGTGCCGGTGACGTCGCGCAGGGCGTAGAGCCGCTGATCCGCCGGGGCGATCGCCTCGCTCTGTCCGAACATCGCAAGCCCGATCCGCTCCACCTGGGCTCGCACGTCGGCCAGGCTCAGCGTGGTGCGGAAGCCGGGGATCGCCTCCAGCTTGTCGGTGGTGCCGCCGGTATGGCCCAGGCCGCGGCCGGACATCATCGGCACCGCCACTCCGCAGCTGGCGACCAGCGGTGCCAGCACCAGCGAGACCTTGTCGCCGACTCCGCCGGTGGAATGCTTGTCGACGCGCGGCTGCGTAAAGCCGGTCCAGTCGAGGCTGGCGCCGGACGCGAGCATCGCCATCGTCAGCGCCTCCAATTCGGCGGAAGAGAGTCCCCGCCAGACGATGGCCATGAGCATGGCGGCCATCTGGTAGTCCGGGATGGCGTCCCGAAGGTATTCGGTGATGACACCGCGCCACTCCGCGGGAGTGAGTTCGCGGCCCTCACGCTTGCGCTCGATGAGTGGGGGGAACAGCATGGTGGCGGTTAGGTATTATTGGAGCCGGTAGCCGTCAGGATCAACCAGAGTGGGAGCACCCCATGTATCAAGCGTCACGATCCCTCGTTCTGTTGCTTGTCGCCGGGCTCGCGCAGCCGCTCGCGGCCCAGTCCGCCGAGGAACAGATCCGGCTCGGTGTCGAGGCACAGCTCGCCCGCGATCCCGTCACCGCGCTAACCCACCTGGAAGCCGCCCTCACGGAGGCTCCCCGCAGCTACGAAGCCAACTGGCGCGCGGCCGAGGTACTCATGGATATTGGCAAGCAGACCCCGGATTCGGTGAAGAGCCCCGAGCGAGATTCACTGTACGCGCGCGCCGAACGGTACGGTCGGACGGCGACGGAGCTCAACGCTGAGGGGGCCGATGGGCACTTTGTCCTTGCGGCGGCGATCGGCCGGGCCTCCCTCACCAAGGGCAAGAAAGAACGGGTCCGCCGCGCCAGTGAGATCCGGAGCGAGGCCCTCCGTGCGCTCGAAATCGATCCCGAGCACCACAAGACGTATCACCTGCTCGGCAGGTGGAACGCCGAGATCATGCGGCTTTCAGGGTTCAACCGGTTCATGGCCAAGGCGTTTCTGGGCGGCAAGATCTTCAGCGCCGCCTCCTGGGACAGCGCGGTTGTCTACATGGAGAAGGCCGTCGCCCTGTCACCCGACAACATCTATCACCACCTGGACCTCGCCGAGATCTTCATCGACCGCGGCCGCTATGCGGAGGCAAGGATCCATCTCAGCCAGGTGGAGAATCTGCCCGTCTATGACGTGATGGATCCGGCCTACAAGGAGCGGGCCGCGATGCTGGTCACCCAGATCGCCGGCAAGAAGGACAAGGACGGCTAGGCGCGGTTCAAACGCCCAGCTCGTCCTGAATCGTGTCAAGGCCCTGTGCCAGACGCTCGCGGAGATATTCCTTCTTCTCCTTGAAGGTGCGACGCGCCTCTTCCCGAGCCGAGGCGAAGCCGCGGGAGGCGTCCTTTTCGAGCGAGCGAGCGCGCCGCCTGATCAATCGCCGGGTGTCTCTTCCCGAAGCGGGCGCAAAGAGCAGCGCGACCCCGGCGCCCACCGCCGCTCCGACCAGGATGCCGGTCAGGAAGCTGGTGGTGTCGAACTCGCGTTCGGACGGCAGTTCGTCTTCCATTTCTTCATCATCCATAAGTACCCCCTGTTTCTTCCCGTAAGGTACCCCCGCTTGACCCCCCTCCGCCACGCCGCGACAATTCGGCAACCTCACCAGGCACCCCATGAGCATAACGGCCCTCAGCATCGATGAGATTGAGCGGCTCCAGGCCCGCGTTCGCGAGCTGGAGCATGAGCGCAAACACCTGCTGGCGGTGCTGGAAATCCTGCAGGAGATCGCGGGTTCCCTGCACTTTGTCGACATCATGCAGTCGATCGCACGGCGACTCGGTGAGGCATTCGGGCTGGACCGCTGCTCCATCTTCCTCGCCGAGCGCGACGGCAAGACCGCGCGGCTGGTGGCCAGCTTCGAGGACCCCAGCATCCGGAACTACGTCGTTGACCTGGACCGCTATCCCGAGTTGCGGCGGGCACTGCATCAGGGGGAAACCGTCAACATCCCGGACGTGGATCAGGATCCGGCGATGGCCCACTTGAAGGGCTCGTTCGAGACGCGCCGGGTCCGGTCCATCACGGTGCTGCCGATCACCTGGCGGGGTGCCGCCATCGGCGCGATCCTGCTGCGCACCTTCCGCGATGGCCCGGCCTTTTCCGAGTCGGATGTGCGCTTCTGCCAGGTGATTGCGAGCCTCACCGCCAAGGCGCTGCGCAACGCCCACCGGTTCGAGAAGCTGCGGCAGCGGGTCGGCGACAACAGCAGCACCCG
>JBDTTN010000340.1:0-3915 GCA_039930625.1 Gemmatimonadota bacterium
CAACCAGCTCCATGTTCGAGCGGTGCCGGCCGCCAATCATGCCGTCCGCGACGACCGCCGAGAGCAGCGACTCGATCGCGGCGAGCATGGCGATTGTGAACGCCGGCCCGATCAGTCCGCGCATCACCTCGAGGCTCACCACCGGGATGTGCGGGGCGGGGAAGCTCGCGCGAATCTCTCCGAAGCGATCCCCGATCGTCTCAACCGGCAGGTGCAGGAGGGTGACCGCCGCGGTTCCGGCGATCAGGGCGACGAAGGGCGCGGGGATCCGTCGGCTCACTTTCGGCCAGAGCATGAGGATGGCGAGCGATCCCAGCGCCACACCGATGGCCGAGCCATTCAGGCTCCCGATGTTCTCCGCGAATGCCCGCCACTTTCCCACGAAGTCCGCGGGCACGGTCGCCATCCGGAGCCCGAGGAAGTCCTTCACCTGGCTCGTGAAGATGATGACCGCGATGCCGCTGGTGAACCCGGTGGTTACCGGGTAGGGGATGAACTTGATCGCTCCCCCCAGCTTGGCGACGCCGAGAATGACGAGCATGACGCCCGGCATGATCGTCGCCACCGTGAGCCCGTCCATGCCGTACTGCTGGATCACACCGTAGACCACCACGACAAACGCGCCGGTCGGCCCGCCGATCTGGACTCGGGAGCCGCCCAGCGCGGAGATGATGAATCCACCGAGGATCGCGGTGAAGAGGCCCGCCTCGGGCGTGGCGCCGCTCGCGATGGCAAAGGCGATGGCGAGCGGCAGCGCCACGATTCCGACCACGAACCCGGCGGAGAGGTCGGCCACGAACTGTGCCGTGGTGTATCCTCTCAGCGCGCTGATCCGCTAGGGGACGAGCACCCTAGGTCATGTCCTTCGCTTCGAGAGGGCGGAACGAGAGATCGAACGCGAGGAACAGCGTCCGGGCGAAAGGCCAGACGAGGAGCGGCATGACGATCGCCTCGATCGGTCCGATGATCTGGAGCCGCTCCCATGGCGGACTCGGCCAGGTGCGGACCAGCGTGATCACGAAGCTGGTAACGGTGATCAATTCGGCCAGAAAGAGATTGAACCAGAGCGCGCCGAGGGAATAGCCGTCCTCGCCCCGACGGGTCCGCATCCCGCATGAAGGACAATGGTCCTGCATCCGGAACCAGCTCCGAAAGAGATGCCTGCTGCCGCAGATGGGGCAATGCCGTCGCAGCGCACGGCCGAACATGATCCGCTTCTTCGGTGTGGAGGGGAGTGCGGAGTCGGTCATCGTGCCGGGACGTGGAATGAGCAGCGAGGTGCGGCCCGCAGCGAAGTGGGCTCCTCCGAAGATGGTCTCCTGGTCAGCACCGGCAACCCCCTCATATCAATTATCCGCTATCCGCGTTCGCTGCTCGCGCGCAACGCATTCAGGATAACGGCGACGTCGATCAGTTCCTGGAGCAGCGCGCCTATCGTGGGCGGGACATACCCGAAGGCCGCGACGATCATCGCGATTCCGGAGAGTCCCAGCCCCGCCCAGACACTCTGCTTTGCGATCCGGACGGTGCGGCGGCTGATCGCCACTGCCTCGATCACCAGGCTGGCGTCGTCCGCCAAAATGACGACGTCCGCAGCCTCCGCGGTGATGCCGCCGCCGCTTGCGGCGAGCGCCACACCGACGCTGGCGCGGGTGAGTGCCGGCGCGTCGTTGGTGCCGTCGCCCAGCATCATGACCTTCTCCCCCGACTTCTCCAGCTCTTCAACGACGGTGACCTTGTCCGCCGGCAACAGGCCGGCCCGCACCTCCGTGATCCCGGCCGCCTGCGCGATGGACCGCGCGTGGCCGGCGTCGTCACCCGTCACAAGCACGATCCGGCGAAGGCCCAGCCCCTTGAGTCCAGCGATCAGCCGGTGCGCCTCCGGTCGCAACTGGTCTGCGAACTCGATGATCCCACCCGGCTCTCCGTCCACCGTGAGCCAGGCGCGGAGACCCGTGGCATCAGCATCGGCCCACTCCGCAGCGAGGCCGGGATGGCGCCCGGTAACGAACGAACGCGCGCCCAGCGCGATCTCGTGACTGCTCACCCGTCCGATCACCCCTTGGCCCGGACTCTCCGCAACCCCGGTGGCGTGCGGGATGAGGACAGCATGGTCCGCGGCGGCCTGCACGATCGAGCGTGCCAGCATGTGCCCCGATCCGGCATCGACTGCCGCCGCGTAGCCGAGTACCTCCTCCACCGTGAGTGCCGCGCTCGGCAGGACGACGCTGACGGTGGGACGCCCGATGGTCAGCGTCCCCGTCTTGTCGAGCAGGGCCGAGGTCACCTGGCCGAGGCGCTCAAGCGCCTCTCCGTGCCGGATGATCACGCTGCGGCGGGCCGCGCGATTGATGCCGCCGATCATCGCGACTGGCGCGGCGAGAATCAGGGGGCAGGGCGTCGCGACTACCAGCACCGCCAGCACCCGCTGCGCGTCCCCTGAAGCGAGATAGGCGACCAGGCAGACCGCCAACGTCAGCGGAGTGAACGCCACCGCGTAGCGATCCGCCATCCGCTGCAGCGGCGACTTGCTGAGTTGGGCGTTGCGGACCAGTTGCACGATCTTGGCATATTGGCTCTCGCCGGCGAGCGCGGTGACCTCGATGGTGAGCGGGCCCTCGACGTTGAGGCTCCCGCTCATGAGCCGAGTCCCCGGCTCCGCGGTCACCGGGATCGGCTCGCCTGTCAGGCGCGAGGCGTCGATGTGGGAGAAGCCTTCCCGTACCACGCCGTCACAGGGGACCATCTCGCCGGGCCGGACCAGCAGTCGGTCACCCACCCTCACCTGGTCGCTGGCGATCTCTTCCACCTCCCGGCCCCGCAACCGGTTGGCGCGCCGCGGTGCGGCCGCTTCCAGCTCGGCGACTGCGCGGGAGGCCCGGCCGGCCGCATAGTGCTCCAGCGCCTCTCCGCCGGTCTGCATGAGTACAACGACCAGACCCGGGATCGGGTGCTGCAGGAGAATGGCGGTGACGATCGCGAGCGCGGCCACGAGATCGGCGGCGAATTTGCCACGCAGGACGCCGCGCAGCGTTCGCCAGGCGACGGGCAGGCCCAGCAGGATGAGGCCGACGGTCCAGATCCAGTCTGCCCAGACACGATTCGGCCCCGCCCAGAGGGCGAGGCCGACGAGAAACACCAGCAGTGTTGCCAGTGGGGCCGCGGCGGCGCGGCCCCACTGGGACCGACTTGATGACATCACGATGCCTGGGCGTCCTGCATCTCTGCTTCCGCGGTGTCGCGCCGCAGCGTGAAGCCGACCCCGCGTACCGTCTGGATAAGACTCTCGCCCGCGGCCTTGTGCAGCTTGCGGCGGACGTTGCCCACGTGCACATCCACCACGTTGCTCTCGGGATCGAAGTGCATGTCCCACACCTTCTCGAGAAGGGTGGTCCGGCGTACGACCTGTTCGGGGTGAAGCAGGAAGAACTCCACGATCTGGAATTCCTTCGGCGTGAGATCGAGCGCGCGCTCCTGGACCAGGACCACATGCCGCAGCCGGTCGAGTGTCAGCGGTCCGTAGCGCAGCACTTCGAGTCGCTCTGCACCACCGCGCCGGGCCAGTGCCCGGATCCTCGCCAGCAGCTCGTCGAACCGGAATGGCTTGGCGAGGTAATCGTCGGCCCCGGCGTCGAGGCCGCGCACGATGTCCTCGACCGCATCGCGGGAAGTGAGCATCATGATCGGGGTGTTCCGCCCCTCCCGCCGCAGCTCCATCGCGATCTGGAAACCATTCTTCTTCGGGAGCACGACGTCGAGGAGAATCACGTCGTACTCGTAGACATGGGCCAGTGTCGTCGCTTCCTCGCCGTCGGTGGCGATGTCCACGACATAGCCTTCTTCCTTCAGGCCCTGCTCGATGAATCCCGCGACCTTCCGGTCGTCTTCCACGCAGAGGATTTTCATGGAGCCCAA
>JBDTTN010000341.1:0-3910 GCA_039930625.1 Gemmatimonadota bacterium
GTCGCGATGGGTCGCGGCGATGATCCGGACGTCCACCTTGATCGGTGACTCCGCCCCCACCGGCACGATCTCCTGCTCCTGCAGCACCCGCAGCAGCCGCGCCTGGAGGCCGGGGGTAATGTCGCCAATCTCGTCGAGGAATGCCGTCCCCTTGTCCGCCTCGCGAAAGAGGCCGGGACGGCTGCCGACCGCACCGGTGAAGGCGCCCTTCACATGGCCGAAGAGTTCGCTCTCCAGCAGTCCCTCGGCGAGGGCGGAGCAGTTCACCGCGACCATGCGCCGGTCAGCGCGCTCGGAGAAGCGGTGAATGGTGCGGGCGACGAGTTCCTTGCCGGTGCCGGTGTCGCCGAGGAGGAGCACCGACGCCTGGGTCGAGGCGACTCGGGCCACCTGCTTCATGACCGCGATGATGCCGGGGCTGTGCCCGACCAGCACGCCCTTCTCCGCGACCGGTGCCGGACCGTCACGCTCCAGACGGGCCGCGGCGCTCTCCTGCCGCGCGGTGGCGAGCTCACGTCGCTCCAGTGCCCGGGAAAGCGTGGAGCGCAACTCCGTGAGATCGTAGGGTTTGCTGATGAAGTCGTAGGCGCCGGCGCGGATCGCTTCGGCCGCGGCACCGGCATCGCCAAAGGCGGTGAGCACTAGGACCAGGGCCTCGGGATCGCGCTGCCGCACAGCCGCAACCAGGTCCAGCCCGCTGGCCTCCGGCATCCGGAGGTCTGTCAGGACCGCGTCAAACGGTCCCTCGCGCTCGTAGATCGCCAGCGCATCCCGGACCGAGAGGGCCCGGTGCACCGCGTAGGACTCGCGTTCGAGCACCTCGCCCAGCATGCGGCAGGCGGCTTCGTCGTCATCGACGAGGAGCAGGCGTGCCTGGTCGGTCTCGGTACTCATGGCCCTTCCGGGATGGGCAATGTAAGTCGCCATCGGGTCCCCTTTTCGGAATCAACGTATGCCAACTCCCCGCCCAGCGCACGGGCGAGACGTCGGCTCACGGCAAGTCCGAGACCAGTTCCCGCCGACCCCTTCGAAGTCACGAACGGCTGGAACAGCTGACTCCGGGCTTCGGCGGGAAGTCCGGGCCCGTCGTCCGCCACGTCCACAAAGGCCAGGGTGCCCTCCCGGCCGGTGGACAGGGTGATCCGCCCGCCACGGGGCAGGGCCTCGATCGCATTCTTCAGCAGATTCAGGAGAATCTGCTCGACCAGGTCCGGGTCGGTCGCGGCGCTGCCGTTCGAGTCGCCCACCATCACGCCGGCCGTGACTCCAGCCTGATCGAGCGACGGTTCCAGGAAGCGGACCATCCGGGTCGCGAGCTGGTGCAGATCGGTCGCCACCTGACGAGGCGCCGGCCAACTTCCGCGAGTGAGTCCGCCACGCACGATCTTCGCCACCCGCTCCAGTTGCGACAGCATCATCGCAACCCGCTCCTCCCCTCCCGCGTCACGTGCCAGGCGCAGGTCCTCCCGCAGCAGCTGCAGATGCCCGCTCATCGTGTTGAGCGGGGTGCCGATCTCGTGGGCAAAGCTTCCAGCGATTTCCTCGGCCTGCGCCAGCCGGTCGTACGCCTTGGCCCGGTCCTCCAGGGACAGCAGCGCCGCCCGGGACTCGCTCTCCCGTTCCCGATGCGCGAGCGCGCTGCGCAGTTCGTTGTAGCGCCGCGCCAGCTCGCGGAATTCCGGCGGACCGATCTCCACTGCCTCCGGTGCACCGGCGGCGCCCTGGTGCGCACCCGCCATCGCACGGGTCAGCGACTCCAGCGGCAGACCGACCCACCGGCTCGTCAGCAGCCCCACACCGACCGAGAGCAGCAGTGCCGCGGCGATCGCGAAGGCGTAGGCTCGCTTCCGCTCGAGCTGGGCCCAACTCGCCAGCCGCCCGGTCGAGACCTGCACATCGAGAACGCCGTACACCTGGCGTCCGCCGAGCGGCACGACTACTTGCCAGGCGGGCCCCGGCTCCTCGCGGAATCGGACGCCGGTGGCACGGCGAACCAGCGCCTCCGCATCGAGATCATCGGGTTCGCGGGTGACCGTGCTGTCGCTCGCGGCGGCGGGGAGGAGCGCATTCTCCTCGGCGATGAACACGATCGCGGAGGTTTCGGTGATATGCCGTCGGCTCCAGCCGGCGATGCCGACGCGGAGCGCGCTCGGCTCTCCCGTCGGGGCGATGCGGGTCAGATAGGCGGCAAGGGTGTTGGCGAGGTCCACCGATTCCGCCCGCAGGTCCTCGAGGCGGGAGCGCTCCGCCAGCGAGAGGGTCACCTCGGTCGCACCCGCCACCAGCAGCACCGCGAGCAGCGCGGTGATGACCGCGAGCCGGCGCGGCAATCCGAGACGACCCACCGACGAGGAGGTAGACACGAGGGGAAGTATACTTCCGGCGTCTCCCACCACTGTCAATCGTGCATGGACCACCGGCCAATTCCCGCCGCTGAAGGACCTGCCCATCTCGGCGAACTTGCCGCGCTCTTCTTCCGGCTCGGCGCGACCAGCTTCGGGGGTCCCGCGGCGCACATCGCGTTGATGGAGGATGCGATCGTCGCCCGCCGCGGGTGGGTCAGTCGCGAAGAATTCCTCGACCTGCTCGGCGCCGCCAATCTCATACCCGGCCCGAACTCCAGCGAGCTCGCGATGCATCTCGGCTGGCGCCGCGCTGGGGGCGCGGGACTGGTGATCGCTGGTATCGCGTTCATTCTCCCGGCGGCAGTCATCACCGCGATGTTCGCGTGGATCTACGTCCGGCTCGGCACCCTTCCGGCGATGGCGGGTCCGCTCGCCGGGGTGCGCGCCGCCGTGCTTGCGGTCATCGCCGCCGCGATCTGGCGACTCGGGAAGACAGCCATCAAGACGCGGACCCTCGCGGTCGCGGCCGCACTGGTCCTCGCCGCCGCACTTCTCGGGGGGAACGAGCTGATGCTTCTGCTGGGAGGCGGAGTGATCGGGGCCTGTTGGATCGCCGGATTCCCGCGAGTCGGCAGAGGCGCCTCGCTGAAGGTCGTGGAGCCGAATCTTCTCGGGCTCGGCCTCTACTTCCTCAAAATCGGCAGCATCCTCTACGGGAGCGGCTACGTACTCGTGGCCTTTCTCGAGGGCGGGCTGGTCGAACGGCTTGGGTGGCTCACCCGGCCGCAACTGGTCGATGCGATCGCCGCCGGACAGTTTACTCCGGGTCCTGTACTTTCGACCGCCACCTTCGTCGGATACCTGGTGCTTGGCTGGCCAGGGGCCCTTGTCGCGACTCTGGGAATCTTCCTGCCCTCCTTCCTCCTCGTGGCAGCGACGGTGCGGCTCGTCAGCCGATTGCGACGTTCTCCCTGGACCTCGGCGTTCATGGATGCGGTCAACGTCTCCGCCCTCGCGCTGATGGTCGCGGTCGCGCTGCATCTCGCCAGCACGGCGTTGGGCGGGCCGGCAACCTGGGGGATCGCCGCAATCGCCCTTCTGGTGCTCACCCGATGGACCGTCAATCCCGGATGGATTGTGCTCGGCGGCCTGCTCGTGGGAGCTTTGCTGCCATGACTTCGCCGGAAGCCTTCCTCGCCCGTTACGGCCTGATCGCGCTCTTCCTGCTCGCGACAGTCGAGGGAGACGTGAGCCTGATCGTGGGCGGCGTGCTGGCGCACCTCGGGATCCTGCCGCTCGTCGGAGTGATGATTGCAGGGGCCCTGGGCAATCTCGGTGGCGACCTCGTCTGGTTCTGGCTGGGGCGGCGACACAGCGAGCGGATCCGCGCGACCAAGTTCTACCGTGCCGTCGGGCCGCGGATCGAACGCCTGACACGCCGGCTGGGCGCCTGGCAACTCCTCGTCTCCCGCGTCATCTACGGCACCCGGAACGCCAGCATGCTCTTCTGGGGCCAGAACGGGCTGGCGCCGCTGCGCTTCATTCTGATCGACGGGCTGGGATGC
>JBDTTN010000342.1:0-3910 GCA_039930625.1 Gemmatimonadota bacterium
TGGTCCTCGATGCCGAGGGCCAGAAGATGTCCAAGTCGAAGGGCAACGTCGTCAATCCGTGGGAGCTGATCCGCGAGTTCGGCGCGGACACCATGCGGCTCTACCTGCTGGTGCCGAGCCAGGTCTGGCTGCCCAAGCGGTTCGACCGGAAGCAGATCCCGCAGGTCACCGGCGACTTTCAGCGCGCGTTGCGCAACACCTATGAATTCTTCCGGCTCTATTCAGTCGCGGGCGGGACGGCGCTACCTCGTTCGGCCCGCCCGGACAGCGACCGGTGGGTGCTTGGGCGGCTCGATGCGACGGTGCGTGCGGTCACCACGGCCTGGTCGAGATACGAACCGACCGCCGGCGTGCGCGCACTGATGGACTTCGTGGTGGATGATCTCTCCAACTGGTATGTGCGGATCAGCCGGGATCGCTTCTGGGCCCCGGAGGGGGAAGCGGACACGGCAGCAGTGGCCACGCTGCGGGAGTGCCTGATTGCGGTCAGCCGGCTGCTTGCGCCCGCCGCGCCGTTCGCGAGTGACTGGCTGCACCGAGCGCTGACCGACGGCTCGGTGCACCTCGGCGGCTGGCCGGAGTCTCCGGCCGAGCTGGTTCGGGCGGATGTGGAACTGGCCGGCGCGATGGACGCCATCCGCCGGCTCGCGTCGCTTGCCCGTGCCGCCCGGGAGACCGGCAAGGTGAGGGTTCGGCAGCCGCTGGGCCGGATGCAAGTCGCTGTGCCGGTTGCCGTGCGTGGACCCGCCTTGGAGCGCCTGCTGGGGATCCTCCAATCGGAGGTAAACGTCAAGCGGATCGACATCGCCGAGTCGGACACGGAGCTGGTTCGGCTCAAGGGCAAGGCGAACTTTCGGTCGCTGGGGAAGCGCTACGGCAAGGAGACACCGGTCGTGGCCAAGGCGGTTGAACAGCTCACCCCTGACCAGCTCCGGGCGCTGGAAACCGGCTCCCAGGCCACCCTGCAGGTAAATGGGGCCGAAGTGGTTTATTTTGCTGAGGATGTGGTGGTGGAGCGGGAGGTGGCGACCTCCTGGCTGGTGGCGAGCGATGGACCGTATGTCGCCGCGCTCGATCCGACCATCGATGCTGCGCTGGCGGTCGAAGGCCTGGCCCGGGAACTTGTATCACATACGCAGCGCCTCCGCCGTGAGGCCGGATACGCCGTGAGCGACCGGATCGCCCTGGGGATCGAGGCTCCCCCGGCCGTCCTGGAGGCGGCTCGGGCCTATCGTGGTTTCATCATGACCGAGACGCTCGCCCGGCATCTCGACGCAGGAGCAGGGATCGCGGATGCCGATCTCCGGCAGGCCGTGGACGTGGATGGGCACGACGTCACTTTCAGTATGCGGCGGCATGGGGCCGGCGCCTAGCGCCCGACGTTCGGCTTTCGGGCAGGGATAGGGGAATGAACAAGAAGCACCTCGCGCACTTCGAGAAGCGCCTCATGGAAGAGCGGGCGCGCGTGATGAAGGAACTCGGCCACTACGATGAGTCCTTCAGCGCGACGCTGCAGAGCTCCGACGGCGACCTGTCTTCCTATTCGCTCCACATGGCCGATCAGGGGACCGACGCCATGGAGCGGGAGAAACAGTTCCTGTTCGCCTCACAGGAGGGCCGCTACCTCTGGCACGTCAACGAGGCGCTGCGCCGGCTGTACAAGACTCCGGATAAGTTCGGGCTCTGCCACACCTGCGGGAAGGAAATCAACTTCGAGCGCCTGGACGCGCTTCCGCACGCCCGACTGTGCATCGAGTGCAAAGAGAAGGAAGAGAATGGAAAGCGGCGCTGAGCGGCGGCTCTACTGGGGCGCCGGTCTCACCGTCCTTGCGCTCGACATCGTCACGAAGTTCCTCGCTGAGCGGGAGCTGCTCCGCTCGTCGGGCCGTTCGGTATTCGGCGACTGGCTGCAGCTGCGCCTGGTCTACAATCCCGGCGCGGCCTTCGGGCTGAACCTGGGCCCGCTCTCACGCTGGATCTTCATGGGTGTGGCGATCGCAGCGGTATTCCTTCTCTTCCGCTACCATCGCACAGCTCTGGCCGGGGACTGGTTCCGGCAATTGGCACTCGGTCTTGTGAGCGGGGGCGCGCTGGGCAACCTGGTCGACCGGATCCGGTCCAGCCAGGGTGTGGTCGACTTCCTCGACGTGGGGATTGGCGCCTACCGCTGGCCGACTTTCAACGTGGCGGACATGGCGGTGAGTTGCGGGGCGGTCGCGCTCGCCATCTCGCTGTGGAAGGAAGACGCCCGGCGCGAAGCGGCGACTCTCGATCCAGGTCGCCCGCTTCCACCGGAGCAGACTCCTCCCGAGCCCGTACCGGCCGCAAGGAGTGAGGAATAACGAGTGCACCCCACCCTGGAAGGCGCACCCGACTCCGCACCGCTCACCTCGTACTCCTCCACCACCTTCTCGGTTCTCGCGCCCGCGACTGAACGTCTCGATCGCTTCCTCGCCGACCAGCTCCAGCTCTCCCGTACCGTGGCCGCCCGGCTGGTCGCCGAGCAGCGCGTGGCGGTGAACGATTCCGTCGCGCGATCCTCGCGGACCCTCGCACGCGGCGAGCGGGTCACGGTGAGCTTTCCCGAGTCCGAGCCGCCGCGGCAGCTCGTCGCTACCGACATCCCGCTCGAAGTCATCTTCGAGGATGAGTACCTCGCGATCATCAACAAGCCGGCCGGGCTGGTCGTGCATCCCGCCCCCGGGCATTGGGATGATACGCTGGTGAATGCGCTGGTCGCGCGGGGCACCACGCTGTCCGGCGGCGCCGAGGGACGTCCCGGGATCGTGCATCGGCTGGACCGCGACACCTCGGGGCTCATGGTCGTCGCCAAGACCGACCTGGCGCATCGTCGGCTCGGCGCGATGCTGGCGGCGCGCCGGATCACCCGGCGGTACGCCGCGCTCTGCTGGGGGCATCTCGACGAGAGTCCGTTGGTCATCGAAGCGGCCCTCGCGCGGCACCCGAAGGACCGGAAGAAGATCATCGTTTCCGAGGAGGGCAGGCAGTCGCGAACCGATGCGCATGTCGTCGCGCGGTACGGGCTGGTCGATCTCCTCCGCCTGGAACTGCACACCGGCCGAACTCACCAGATCAGGGTTCACCTCGCCCACATCGGCCATCCGGTGGTGGGAGATCCGGTCTACGGCGCGGGTGGCAGCCGAAGAATGACTGGCGGCGTCCAGCGGCCCGCGGCCGAGGCGCTCGAGCGGTTGGCGCCGCGACAGGCGCTCCACGCCGCCTGGCTCCAGTTTCGGCACCCGATCACCGGTGCGGCGCTGGATTTCAGGGCAGAATGGCCGGCCGATCTGGCGCCCCTTCTGACCGCGGCGATGGGGGTGCGGGACGCCGTTGCTCCCGCCGAAGCCCTTCGGTATCTTCTTTTCTTTGAAGCACATGGCTAACTCCGGCTCGGTGCGACTGGTAGTCTTCAGGCTGGGGCCGCTGGTGTGTGCTGCCCACGCCACATCGGTGCGCGAAATCATCCCTGCGGTGCGGTCGACACGTATTCCGGGGGCGGCGGCTTCGGTCGCGGGGCTGGTGAATCTTCGCGGCACGCTGCTGACGGTCGTGGACGCTCGCATGGCGGTCGGAGTTGCCGATACTGGGCGTGCCGCCGAATCGATCCTCGTCCTCGAGCAGGGTGAACGAACCTTTGGTCTGGCGGTCGACGAGGTGCTCGATCTGGTGGAAGTGGCGGCGGAAGACCTCGCAGCCGGTGAGGGAATGCCGGGAGTCGATCCCGGGCTGGTGGAGGCGGTCGGGCACCACGGTGGTCGGGTGTTTGCGGTGCTCGATGCGAAGGCGATGCTCGCGCCGGTCTCGGGATAGCGATCCCGCCGGCAGCCAGGGGAACGGCGATTCACGGCAACCGCACTACGGAGGGACGCGTGAGCCACACGGTGCTGGT
>JBDTTN010000343.1:0-3903 GCA_039930625.1 Gemmatimonadota bacterium
GGCAGCTCGAGGACGTGAAGTTCAACGGCAACTACTTCAAGTCCCGGGTGGAGCAGTTGCAGGTCGAGCCGCCCGAGTTGCGTGACTTCGAACGCCAGCGCGAGGAGGCCGAAAAGCTGCTCACCGACGCCACCGGTCAGCTCGGCCGGTTGCAGGCGCAGGCCCAGGAGGGTCCCGCCCTGCGGGCCGACCAGCTCCGGCTGGAAGGTCGCATCGTGGAACTGGAGGCGTCCGCGTCACAGGGCCCGCGCGACTACGATCCGAATCGCCACGCCGAGGTGCGCCGGATGCTCACCGAGCTCGACCCGCTCGCGCTGCAGGCCGAGCGACTGCGGGCGGCGGCGGAACGGGCGGAGGCGCTGGTAGGTGAGGCGGAACAGGCGGAGCGGAGCCTGACGGAGCGCGAGGCTCAGGTCGCCGCCCTCCGCGAGCAACTCGCCCAGCTCGGTTACAGCGAGGCGGCGTTCGTCTCGGCGCGGGAGGCCTGGGAAGCGGCGGACCGGGCTCGGCGCGAGGCGGAGATGACCATCGTGCGGGCGCGGGCCGAACGGCAGTCGGCGGAGGAAGGGGTGCGGGCGGCCGCGAAGCGGCGGGAGGAACGGGCGCGCCGCGAGCAGGAGGCACAGCGCACCGCCCGGGAGCTGGCGCTGTACAATGAACTGGACCGGGCCTTTACCGATCTGCGCACCGACCTCAATCTGCAGTTGCGTCCCGATCTCTCCGAAATCGCCAGCGGCTTCCTGCGCGATCTCACCAACGGACGCTACCCGGAGCTGGAACTCGACGAGGACTATGTCGCGACGATCATCGAGGCGGGAGAACCCAAGCCGGTCATCTCCGGTGGCGAGGAGGATGTCGCCAACCTGGCGCTGCGCCTGGCCATCAGCCAGATGATCGCCGACCGCGCCGGCCAGCCGCTGTCGCTGCTGGTGCTCGACGAGATCTTTGGCTCGCTCGATGAGGAGCGGCGCGCCTCGGTGATGGATCTGCTCCGGAGCCTGGCCGATCGCTTTCCGCAGGTCATTCTCATCACCCACATTGACACTGTTCGCGAGGGATTCGATCGGGTGATCCGAGTGGACTTCGACGTCGAAAAGGGAGCCGCGCGGGTGCGCGACGAAGCCTTGGGAGTGAATGATGGCCTGGCTGCCTGACCGCGAGGTGCACGGTCCGGAGCGGCCCACCGTGCGCGACATTGAGCCGCTGAATCGGATCTTCTCCGAAGCATTCACCGATCGCTATCGCCGCGATGGCATGAGCGGCGTGCGGGTGCCGCACCTCAATCCCGCGATCTGGCGCTACGCGCTCGAGGACGCCGGAGAGGGCGCGATGGTCTGGCGCGACACGGATGGGGAACTCTGCGGCTTCAACATCGTGCATCTCTCGGGCAGGGAGGGGTGGATGGGGCCGCTCGCCGTCCGCCCTGACCGGCAGGGTGCCGGGCTCGGCAAGACAATGCTGCACGCCGGCATCGACTGGCTCAAGGAGCGCGGCGCACGCACCGTGGGCCTCGAGACGATGCCGCGGACCATCGAGAACATCGGCTTCTACAGCAGGCTGGGCTTCGTGCCGGGGCACCTGACAATCACGCTGGTGCGTGATCTGATGCGGCGTCCCGTGCTGCACCCCGAGGTGCTGTCTACCTCCGGACCGGCGCGGGCCGAACGGCTGAAGGCCTGCCGGGACTTGACGCAGCGCCTGGTGCCGGGAACCGACTTCAGCCGCGAACTGGCGACCACGTCGGACCTGCGCATCGGCGATACGCTGCTGCTGCGGAATGAGGGCAGCGAGCTCCTGGGGTTCGCGCTGTATCACACCGCCGCGCTCGCGGCGGGCCGGCCGCAGGATGAACTCCGCATCCTCAAGCTGGCCGCCCTCGATGGCGAGGCGTTCGAACGGCTGATCGCCGCCGCCGAAGCAGCGGCGCTCGCTGCGGACATCCGCCGGGTGAGCCTCCGCTGCCAGACCGCCTTCGGCGATGCCTATCTCAGGCTGATTCACCTCGGCTACCGCGCCCATTGGACCGATCTGCGGATGACGCTGGCGGGACGTGGAGAGTCCGCGGTGGCAGAGGGTGCGGTGGTCTGGTCGAACTGGGAGATCTAGATAGGCGCCCACGGCTGTGCGCGCCTACGCCGTGCTTGCTGCCCCCGCGTACATCGTGGATGCCCGATACCGCAGCAGCAGTCGAGCGCCGATCATCTTGAAGAGCACCGCCAGCGGCACCGCCAGCAGGAGCCCTGCGAAACCCAGCACCGCCCCGCCCAGGGCGAGGGCCAGCATGGTGACGACGGGGTGAAGTCCCACCGATCCCCCCACGATGCGCGGGCCGGTCACCGAGCCATCAATGAACTGCACCACGAGGAACACCCCACCGACCCGCAGCAACCCGTCGAGCGGCGACGCCATGGTGAGTGCCACGACCAGCGCCGGCACGATCGAGATCACGATTCCGATATAGGGCACCAGATTACACAGTCCCGCAACGAGGCCGAGCAGCAGCGAGCTGGGCACACCGAGTAGCGCCAGTCCGCCGCCGGTCAGCACTCCCACCAGCGTCGCCTCGATGAGTTGACCCCGGAAGAACTTCCCCAGGGCACCGTCATACTCCGAGATGAACGCCACCACGGCCGGCCGCCGCGCCGGCGGAATGAGCTCCTCCAGGAATTGCAGCAGCGGCTGCCAGTCGCGCAACAGATAGAACGCGACCACCGGCGTCACGACGAGGTAGCCCAGGAATCCCACCAGCGTCCCCAGCCGGCGCAGAAAGGCGAGTCCCCACTCGGCGAGTCCCTGCAGCAGGCCATCGGCGTTCTGTTGCAGCAGTGCGGACAGCTGCTCGGCGTTGAGGTCGTGCAGCCAGGTCCGCTGTTCGCTGCTCAGGAAGGCGAGCCCCTCAAGGCGGGCCCGGATGCCGTTGAGGAAGTCGAGCATGGTCGTGGCGAAACGGGGCAGGGCACTGACCACCGCCACCGCCTGGGCCCAGATCTGCGGGCCCGCGACGACCAGAAGCGCAATCACGGCCGCGACCGGTGGCAGCGTCACGAGCAGGATCGCGATGCCACGGGGGACGCGGCGCCGCTCCAGCTTTGCCACGAGCGGTGCGAGCAGGTACGCGACCGCGAGCGCCAGCAGGAAGGGCCCCAGCAGGCTTCCATAGAGCTTGAGCGCCCAGAACAGGGTGAGAGCGACGGCGATGCCGAGCGCGGGCTGGACTCCCGTGCGGGCGCGCAGGGGCCAGAGCGCCACCAGCACTACCACCAGGACCAGTGGCGGCGCGAGGATGTCGCGCAGCGTCAACAGCAGGAGGACGTAGAGCAGGCCCGCAAGCAGCGCGGGCAGCACGTCTCGGTTGGGAGAGGCTTCAGTCATCTGCGCGAAGTGGATTCATCCCGGGGCGGGCGCCGAGTGACCTGAGCCAACGGGGCGCCCAGAGGTGTGGCTGCTGCCACGTGTCGGCTCCGCGGTTATCGATGCGGCCCATCGGGCTGTCCTGGCCGGGCTCGCTGCACCGATCAGGCATTGCCATTTCCCGGCTTGAGCGCCCACCACCTGACGAAAAGCGCGCCGGCGAGCCCGAGAAGCAGGTGCACCGATGCGCCGGCGGGGCCCAGGGGATAGACGAAGACGAGGACGATCCACAGGACGAGGGCGACGATGGCGCCGATGAGCGGCAGTGGCATGCGAATCCCGATGTTTGCGCGTTGACGGTAGCGGAGCGAAGTCCTATCTTCGAAATCGAAAGCGGTGTCGAGGAACAACGTTATTGAGCCAACAGGTCCGTTGAAGGGCCCAGATACTGCGACCGATGTCACGCCCCACGGGGGTAGGCAGACGTTGCGGTGAGGGCGCCGAAATTTCTTCTTCGGGCTTCAATAAACCTCTTCGGCGCCGCCCTGCCAT
>JBDTTN010000344.1:0-3895 GCA_039930625.1 Gemmatimonadota bacterium
CTACATGTCGTGGCCGCCGCCCTTGGGCTCCGAGTAGATCGCTTCGATCTGGGTCTGGTAATTCTTCTCGACCACCCGGCGCTTCACCTTGAGGGTGGGGGTGAGCTCGCCGGTTTCGATCGAGAAATCCCGCTGGATCAGCACCACCTTCTTGGGCATCTCGAACTGGGCGAGATCCCGCAGCGCCTTTTTCACCTCGCGCTCGATCTTGTCGCCCGCCTCGGGGCTGGCGCAGAGCGCCGTGTCACTCGCGAACGACAGATTCTGGGTCGCGGCCCACGCCTTCAGCGCGTCCACGTTGGGGACCACCAGCATCACGGGGAATTTCCGCTTGTCGCCGATCATGACTGCGTTGAGGACGAACGGATTGGTCTTCACCCGGTTCTCAATCGGTTGCGGCGCGATGTTCTTGCCGCCCGCAGTGACGATGATGTCCTTCTTCCGGTCCGTGATGCGCAGGAAGCCATCGCCATCCACCAGGCCGATGTCGCCGGTATGGAACCAGCCCTCGGCATCGATGACTTCGGCGGTCGCTTCCGGCTTGTTGTAGTACCCTTTCATCACATGAGGGCCCCGGGTGAGGATCTCGCCGTCCGGCGCGATCCTCAGCTCCACGCCTTCGATCGTCGGCCCCACCGATCCCATTCGCACAAACTCCCTGGAGTTCACGGTGATCACAGGGGATGTCTCGGTGAGTCCATAGCCCTCGTAGATCGGCAAGCCCGCCGCGAAGAAGAACTTGGCGATCTCGGCGGAGAGCGGCGCACCGCCGGAGACAAAGAACCGCACCCGACCTCCGGTCTTCGCCTGCAGCTTCGAGAAGACCAGGGCATCGGCCATCGACTTCTTCACGCCGAGCAGGCCGGGTACCGGCTTGTGCGCGAGAACGTAGTCGGCCCACGACTCCCCCACTGAACGGGCCCATTCGAAGATCCGCCGCTTCACCGGTGATGCGGCGGCGCCCTCGAGCACCTTGGCGTAGATCTTCTCATAAAGTCGGGGAACCGACAGCAGGACCGTGGGGCGCCGCTCGAGCATGTCGCTGGACACCGTATCAATTCCCTGGGCGTAATTGACCAATGCGCCCGCCTGCCACATGCAGTAGTGTCCCGCCATCCGTTCGAAGACATGGGAGAGCGGAAGGAAGGAAAGGCATTCGTCGTCCTGGTTCAGACCGAGGGACTTCAGTCCCCCGATGACGTTGGAGGCGAGATTGCCATGGGTCAGCATCACGCCCTTGGGGTCGCCGGTGGTGCCCGAGGTGTAAATCAGGGTCGCCAGGTCATCGGGACCCGACTCGAGGGCCTCTGCGCGCCAGCGGGGATAGCGGTCGAGCGCGCGTCGCCCCCGCTCGATCAGATCGGCGAACGGCATGACGCCCGGGCCGGTGGCATCGTCATCCATCGCGATGATGTGTCGCAGTGCGGGGGTAACGTCCGGGTGCCGGATGCTGATGACCTTCTCCAACTGCTCCTTGCTGGAGACCACGATTGCGACAGCACCCGAGTCGCGCAGGATATAGGAGATCTGTCCGGCAGGCAGGGTGGGGTAGATCGGGACGTCGGCGCAGCGAATTGTCAGGCAGGCGAAGTCGAGCCAGGCCCACTCCGGCCGGTTCTCCGACAGGATCGCCACGTTGCTCCCCGCCGCGATGCCGAGCTCTCTCAGGCCGGCGGCGATGCAGCGGACCCGATCCTCGACCTCGGGATAGGAGTACTCGCGCCAGGCCGTGGCGCCGCGCGGCTTGTTCCGCATGGCCACCGGGTGGCGGCCGGCACGGTCCAGCCCGCCAAAGAACATCTCGTTGAGCGTGCGCGGAGCAGTCATGCTGCCTCCGGGAATGGAGATGCCGGGTGGGGGTCCGCCCCGGCTTACTGAAAGAGGATTGTGAAGAACTGGCCCGAGCCGGGCACTGGCGTACCGCTGGGGCGGCTGGCGCTGACCCGGACGTGAATAGTGTCCTTCCAGGTCGTCAATTTCCGGCGCAACGTCACCGAGGTGAGCGGTGCCCCGCTGATGCCAGTGCTGACCCGCAGCGCCGACAGACCACCTGAAAAGTGGGCCGTATCGGCGATGCGCTGCTGATCGAGCGAGTCGACTTCGTAGAGAATCGAGGTGCCGTTCACACCCCCGGCCGGGTTGTTGGAGAGGACCGAGGCGACCATGGAGACGCTCGCCGTGTCAGTGGCGGCGACCACTATCGTGTCGGGCAGAGTGATCGCCAGCGTATCGGAGCGCGGACGGATTGTCAGCGTCGTCAGCGCGGAGCGGAGCGTCCCGGTCAGTGCCTGAACCCGCCCAGTCCCCGAGGTGAGCGTCGTGGTGAAGCGGCCGTTCGAGTCGACCGCGACCAGCGTGGTATCGGCGGTCCGCCAGACGATGATCGCGGCGACGCTGTCGCCGTTGATGTCGAGCGCCCGGGCCAGCAGGTGTACGGTGTCGTTCTGCTCCACGGCGGCCGGCACCGGAAGACTGAGCTCCAATGAGACGGGCTGGCCCTTGGGGGCCGAGAGATTGCTGCACCCGCCGAGCAGCGCCAAGGCGGCGCACCAGGCACGATGGCTCACTCCGGCTCCGGCGTCGCACCCAACTCCAGCTCTCTCAGCGTCGCTTCAGCGTGCCGGATCCAGCGCTCCGCATCGGCCCCTTTCGGGGGACGGGTGAGAAAGGCCCGGAGATGCTCCGCCGCTTCACGGTCCTCTCCCTTTTCCTTCAGTCGGAACGCCAGCCCGTAGTGGGCACCGACCAGCGAGTCGTCGAGCGAGAGGGCGCGGCGGTAATGCCGGATCGCCTCGTCGTGCTGTCCCGTCTTGGTGAAGGCGATCGCCATGTTCTGCAGGATCCGCGGGTCGTTGGGGTTGTCGCGCATCGCGAGGCGGTACGAGGTCAGGGCCGCCTCGTAGTCCCCCTGACGCTCGAGCGCGAGCGCTTCATTCAGATAGTCGAGGCGCTGGGGCTGGAGCTTTTCCGACTTGGCGCCGCCGAACAACGACCGCCAGAAACTCATTGCGGGACAACATCCTCGCAGATCAGTGAGGGAAGTTGAAGCCAAGATAGCCCGGGCCTCTGGGGGCCGCAACGTGGTTGAAGGGGGGCGCGGGAGCCGGTAGCTTACGTCACCACGGCCATCTGCTCACCGGCCGCGAGCCTCAGCAGACAGGCATGCCATGAAGCGTCCGCAACCCGCCCCCCAGCCCCGCGGTGTCCTCGAGGTCGACTGGCCATTCTTCGGTGAGATCTGTCGCGCTCTCGCGCTCAAGGTCACCCGTGCCTACGCACCGGAAGTGGTGCTCGGCATCGCCAAGGCCGGGGTGATTCCCGGTGTCGTCGTCGCGTCGATTCTGCAGGTGGAGTTCGCCTCCATGGCGGTGACCCGGCGCGATGATGGTGGTGAGCCGATCCTCGTCGCGGGTCCGCCGCTCAGCATCAAGGGCCGGCGCGTGCTGCTCGTGGACGAGACCTGCGATACCGGCTCCACCTTCAAACTGGCTCTCAACGAGGTCCGCGCGCTCAAGCCGAAGGAGGTGCGCACCGCTGTCTCCTTCAAGACCGGACCCTACCTTCCCGATTTCCACGCCTTCGAGACTGAAAACCTGATCATTCTCCCCTGGGATCGCGAGATCATCGAGAACGGCGAGCTCGTGATGCGACCCGATTACGTCCACTGGCTCAAGGGGAACGGGTAAGGCTTGCAGAATCTTCTCGCCGACGCGCTCCGGTCTTCGCGCGCGGACCATACCGAGATCCGTCTGGAGCGGACCTGGGGCACCGCAATCGCCTTTCGCGGCAGCCGGCTCGAGGGAGCCGCGACCGGGCTTGAACTCGGCGGGATGGTTCGCTGCCTCAACCGCGGCCGCGGCTGGGGCATCACGAGCTTCACCGGTCTCGAAGCGCT
>JBDTTN010000345.1:0-3888 GCA_039930625.1 Gemmatimonadota bacterium
AGGCGGAGCACCTCATCGCCTGACCCGACGAACTGCATCAGGTAGTCGCGATAGCTGGTCTTGGCGAGGCGGGCCTTGATGTCGGGACCGGAGATGCCGGGGAAGTAGTTCTTCCTGCCGAAGTAGAGGGCGATGAGATCGCTGCGGCCCCGTTCGGAGAGCGGCAGGCGGGCGATGTCGGCTTTGCTCAGGTCACGGATACTCGCGGTCACCAGGCGATCGGCGCCGAAGGCGTCGCGGTCGAAGAAGATGGCCGGGCGGAGCTTGAGGCGCTGATTGCGGGTGCGGTCGAAGGCGGTATAGAAGCGCTGGGTATCGATGCCGATGTCGGTGAGCAGCGCCTTGGCGGTATCGCTGTACTGGGCGGGGCTTTCGATGGACTCGGTGCCGCCGAAGGTGACAAGCGTCTTGCCATCGACGACAAACTCATTGCGCTTGGCGTGGCCGCCGATATCGTCGTGGTTTTCGAGGATGAGGATGCGCACGTCGCCGCCGCGGGCCTGGCGGAAGAGGTGGGCTCCGGCTAGGCCGCTGATCCAGGCGCCGACGATGATCAGGTCGTAGTTCTCTCCCGTATCCTTGGGCTTCAGGGCGCCGAGCGTGCCGTCGCGGAGCTGGTGGGCGACCTCGAGGGAGCCGGGGTGGTCGCCGCGGAGTCCGGTGAGGCTCGGCGGGTAATACGCCGGCCCCTGCTGAGCACCGGGGGCCTCGGGCGTGTCGCCTTTGCATCCGGTGCCAATGATGCTGGCGCCGATGGCGAGGGCGACGCCGTCGAGGAAGTCGCGGCGGGTGATGCCGGGATTGTCGGGCATGGGGTGTAGAAAAGCGGGAAATGGGACACGGGGGTAGGGGCGGAGCTGTGCTCCGCCCCTACCCTCGCGCCCCCTTCGCGCCTTTGCGGGGCGGCGGTTCGATCGCGGGAATGCTCAGGGAGCGAGGAACTCCGGCAGCAAAACGACCACGGACAGGGCCGCGTCCCCATATTCCAGCGGGCCCCTCTCCGGAAGCCGAGGTACAGATGAATCGTTCACTGCACTGCGCGCCTTTCGCACTGCTGCTGCTCCTCGCCTGCCAGCCGCAGGTTGTCCCCATCCCCCAGAATGACCCGACGCCACCCACCGCGCTCTGGCTCCAGGCCAATCCTCCCGATGCGCCGCTCGCCAATGCCACCCTCGGCGGGGCTGCGTCCAGCGCGGAGATCAATGACTCCGGAATCGTCCAGGTGACCGCCGTCGGCACCGACCCGGAGGGGCTCCGCGCGGTGCGGCTCTGGATGACCACCAAGCGTTCCCGTCCCGGTCAGATCGAGAACCCCGGACTCGCAGGAGCGCCAGTGGCCGAGCAGACCAATGCGGCCGTCCCTGGTGGCACCGCGACCGCCTCGCTCACCGTGACCTACGGGCTGTCGCCATCCACTGTGATAGGCAGTTTTGATGATCTCTGGGTGGCACTCTGGGCGGAGGCGGAGAACTTCGGCGGCGGAGTGGTGCGTACTCCGGTGCTCACCCTGCATCTGCGGTGGGAGGGGCTGCGGCTGCACGTCATCGCGCTCAGCGATGACGATGGGCGCAACGCCGCCACGGTGAGCGCCACCGATTTTGCCCAGGCAGTGGATAGCCTCAACCGCTCATACCGGGGCACCCGCATCCGGTTTCGCTACGATCCGGCGACCGACTATCAGATGACGCCGTTGAGCAGCCTGAACCAGGATTTGATGTTCGGTGATGCGGCAGGCCTTGCCGCCGGAAACCTGATCGCCCTCGCGATGCCGACGACAATTCCCATCTTCCTCCGCCAGGCAGGCGGGGGCAATGGCAACGCCGCCCCGCCGCCGGGGCTCACCGGGCTTCCGCACGGCATCACCGCAGGGGTGGTACAGAATTACGTGGCGCTGTGGAACAACCTCCCCGGGGTCGAGTTCGGCATTGCACACGAGATCGGCCACTACCTCGGCCTCTACCACACCTTCCCGGGATGGGGGAGCCCGGGATGGGCGGATGAGCAGGCGGTGCTCACCTTCGTGCAGAACAACGGTGGGACGATCGACGCCTTTGACGGCGACCTCATCGCCGATACGCCGCCGGACCCGGAACAGGCGCTCTTCGCCATCAAGGGCGGAGCGACCTACAACCACGACCACGGGCACGACTTCTACTGTGATCAGACCGACGTCGTCGCGGCCGGGATGGTGGGCGGGACGCCGACGTCGGTGCACTTCTATCCCGACATGATGAACGTGATGAGCTACTACTCCCCGTGTCCGGCGGGCACCCCCAACTTCGGCCCGCGCCGCTTCACCCGCGGCCAGGTGGCCCGTATGCATCAGGGGCTGACCGATCCATCGCGGTCGCAGCTCGTACCGTGAGGGGGTGGGCGGCCGGGGCTCACCGCGAAATCGGTCAGCGCGACGGTCAGACCGAGCAGTGACACCACGATAGTGGGGGCCCTTCCGGATCTCGCGTCGCTTTAGTGACATCAGCCTGGCCGCGGCGTTAGCCGCGAGCAATGGCTATTTCGTCGGGGACGGGCACCCTCAAGGACTTCCTCGCCGCCCCGGGTTGCGGCTTCGCCGCCCCCAAAGGGTGCTCAGTCGCGGAGGCCCGTCCCTTCCCCGATCCTCGCAATGACAAGACGAGAACCTCCGTGCCTCCGTAGTGCGCTGTTAGCGAGCGCTGCTGGACTGCACACCACGGAGTCACGATGAACACAGAGGGACGCAGGGATTCCTCGCTACGCTCGGAATGACAGGGCTCGGTGCCGGGTTCGCTAACAGATCAGAAAGGACGACCACGATGGACCAGAAAGAATTCGCCACCTTCCTCAGTATCTGGGACGACGAGGCGAAGAAGACCATCTCGATCCTCAAGGCGCTGCCCGAGGGCAAGTACGACTTCCGTCCCGACCCGGGCGGACGCTCGATCGGCGAGATGGCCTGGCACCTGGCCGAAGGCGACGCCTACAACAGTCTCGGCGTCGCCGAGGGCGGGTTCAGCCCCGAGATGCGCCCGCCGAACATGGCGCGCCCCAAGGAGCTCGCCGGACTCGCGCCAGGATACGAACGGGTGCACCGCGAGGCCGTTGATCGGGTCCGCCACCTCACCCCCGAGCAACTGGCGAAAAAGATCACCTACTTCAGCGGTGAGCCGATGACCGGCGCCTACATCCTCTGGGGCACCATCTTCCACAACATTCACCACCGCGGCCAGCTCTCCCTCATGTGTCGCCTCGCCGGCGGTGTGAGCCCGGGAGTCTACGGCCCCAACCGCGAAGAGATGGCGGCGATGCAGACCAAGTAAGGGAGAGTTGGGTGCGACAGCGGGGGAACGGGAAGCGGGAAACGGGAACCGGGGCCGCACACAGTAAGGGCGAGCCTTGTGGTCGCCCGCAACGATGGAACCAGAACCGGCAGCAGAACGAGGGAAACGGGCGTGCCACCACGGGAGGCGCGCACGGCCATGCGCGCAAACACCGGCCCTGACGTAAGTGGCGGACCATCGTCCCGTCGCCCGGTTGGCCGCTCGCCCCGTCCCACCATCGGATCGGTGTCTGGGGAATTGCTTCGGCGGCGCCCGCCCCCGAGAGCTCGCGGCTGATGTCGCCGAAGCGACGTGGGATTCGTGTTGGCGACCCTCGAGGTGAGAGTCACACTCCCCAGTCGGTGGCAGAATCGCGGCGAATCTGCCAGACCATGTCAGTTTACTGACATCAGCCGAGCCGTCGCTTCAACGACGAGTTTGGCGGGAAGGGGGATAGCTTCGGTGGGGACGGGCACGAAAGGAGGGAGGGATTGCTCGCTCCGCTCGCAATAAAAGGAGTCAGGGACCGATCCGAGGCCCCGGCTCCACCGCCCGCGTCGCGATCGCCTTCACCCGGAAGTCAATCCGGTCC
>JBDTTN010000346.1:0-3881 GCA_039930625.1 Gemmatimonadota bacterium
GCTCCCGCTCGCTGTGCAGCGGCAGCAGCAGCAGGTCGCCTGGCTGAGCCCAGGTCAGCGCCTCGATGACCGCCGCGTACTCCGAGGCGGCGTGAGAGATCGACCCATGGGGCGCGCCGAGATGAAGGAACTCCGCTTCCATGATGCCGCTCACTTCTCCCAGAGCGCGTCCGCGACGGTAGTACTCCATCTCCTTGAGGATGATGCGGTCGGGACGAAAGCCCCAGGCGCTGCGGACGAACTCGCGGATGGCGGTGTCGTCGCGATCGCCGGCCTGGCCCATCAGGATCAGTCGCCGCTTGCCCGGCAGCTTTTCCGCGAGCGCGACGAGAGCATTCATGCCGTGGGGGTTGTGGGCGAAGTCCACCACGGCGGTCACCCCGCCTAATTCGAAGAGGTTCAGCCGCCCGGGATTGTCGGCCGCGCTGCCGCGGAAGCGGGTGAGCCCGCGCGCGATTGTCGCGGGATCGAGGCCAAGTGCGGCGGCGAGCGCGATCACCCCGAGCACGTTGGCGACGTTGTGCCGGGCGGCGCCGCCGAGCGTGATCGGAACATCGGCGATAGCGGCGATGAGGTGCAGTTCCCGATCCCGCACCAGCACGAAGCGGTCGTCCACGACCGTCGCCGCTTCCCCGCCGGCGGCGATGTGGGCCCGGAGCACGGCGTTGCCGGCTGCCATTGCGAACCAGCTCTGCGGCACCTCAAGCTGCGGCGCGCACCCGACCAGCTCGGGGTCGTCGGCATTGAGCACCAGTCGTCCCGACCGGCCGAGCGCCCGCGCGACGATGAGCTTCGCCTCCGTCAGCGCGGCGAGGTCGCTGATCCCGAACTCCCCGAAGTGATCCTCGGCGATGTTGGTGATGATCGCGGCATCGGCCCGATCGACGGCGAGCCCGCGCCGCAGCATGCCGCCGCGCGCCGTCTCGAGCACGGCCACCTCGACCCGCGGATCACGCAGCACCATCCGTGCGCCACCCGGCCCGGACCAGTCGCCCCGCTCGAGCACTTCGCCGGCGACGTTCACGGTGTCGCTGCAGCACATCCCTACCGCACGACCCGCCGCGGTGAGTACCGCCGTGAGGAGCCGAACCGTGGTGGTCTTTCCATTGGAGCCGGTGACCAGCACCGTCGGCACGTCGTGCACCCCGGACCAGTTGACGGCCGAGGGCGCGGGGAGCTGATCCACCGTCCAGCTCCGGCAGCCGGCGCCGGAGCCGACGGAGGCGATCTGCTCATCGATGAGGAAATTCACGCCGTGTGAGGCGGCAGCGTGCCGCATCGCGAGCAGCGCCGGGCTCGACTCGGTATCGATCAGGTGCCGCAGCAGGGCAGCGGCGTGCTCGAGATCCGGCGCCGGAGCGCCGGTGAGGGTCTCGTTGGCGGCGGCCAGCGCCCACTCGTTCACGTCGGTGGCGGCGTACAGCGCATCCACCGGCGCGCTGATGACCAGGCTGGCGCCGCCGGAGAAGCGCCGGACCCGGGTGGCCTCCGCCTGCCACCCGATGGCATCGAGAATCGACCGGGCCGACTCCTCCCACGCCTTGAGGGCACCCGGCGCATCGGCGTCGGTGACAGTGACGTCCAGCACCGCCCCTGCCCGGTGCCAGTAGAGGTTCGGACCGGTGAGCCGCCGGGAATCGGTGAGCCGCATGGGATCGGGCATGGTGAGGCGCCCGCCGCTAGTCCTCGAGCTCCGGTCCGCGCGCCACCCGGACACCGCGCTCGTCCCGGACCAGCGCGTCGTACTCGCCGATCACCGGCTCCTCGATGACCGGCGGTTCCATCATGACGGGTGCCGGTGCGCGCTCGTCAGGCGACCCGGCTTCGGAATGGAAGTTGATCACCTGCTTCCAGGTGCGGCTGACGGCGTCGGCAAAGATGAGCAGCAGGTCACCGGGCCGCGCCATGTCGAGTCCGCGCGCGACGGCGGTCTCCTCGTCGGGAATGAGGGTGATCTGCTCGGCGTTCACCCCGGCGGCAAGCAGGGCATCCCGGAGCATCCGCGGGACCTCGTCCGATTCCCGGCCGCGGGTGCGGTCGTCGCGGCGGCAGATGTAGTGATCGAAGTGCCCGGCGCAGGTCTGGCTGATGCTGCGGATGTCCTCGTCGCGGCGGTCCCCCGGCGCCGCGAGGACCACGATGCGCTTGCCGCGCGGTTCGAGGCGATCGACCAGCTGGCACATGACCTGAACCGCGGCGGGATTGTGACCGTAGTCGACGATCACCTTGAAGGGGTGCTCGTCGAAGACGTTCATGCGGCCGGGGGCCTGGAAGAAGGTGGTATCGAAGGTGCGCAGTCCGTGGCGGATGTCCTCCAGCTTCACACCCATGCTGAAGGCGAGCGCGGCGGCGAACATCGCGTTCTGAACGTTGTGTAGCGCGCGCCCCTCGAGCGTCGCCGGTATGAGATGGGTCCACAGGAGGGGAATGTGGGCGCCCCGGTCGAACAAGGTGATCATCTGCCCGTTGATCCCCGCTTCGAGAACAACCGCCCGGCCTCCCGCGCGGATATGCTCGCGCACCAGGGTGTGGCTGTTGTTCATCGTCACATAGCAGACGTGCTTCGCCTCGGTGTAGTCTGCCATGCGGAGACAGAGCTGGTCGTCAGCGTTGAGGACGATGGTGTCCTTTGCCACTTCGACCGGGATACGCTTCACCAGGGCGAGCTGCTCCAGGGTCTCGACGCCCTTGAGCCCCAGATGATCGGACTGCACGTTGAGCACCGCCGCGACATCGATGAACCGGGTACCCATCCCCGCCCGCAGCAGCCCGCCGCGCGCCACCTCCAGCACCGCCACCTCGACCTGCGGATCCATGAGGACCATCCGGGTCGCGACCGGCCCGGTCATGTCGCCCTTCACCGTGCACTGGCCATCGATGTACACGCCATCGGTTGTCGTGAGGCCGACGTAGCGGCCGGCGAGCTTGTGAATGTGGGCCAGCATGCGTGCCGTCGTGGTCTTGCCGTTGGTGCCAGTGACGGCGGCAATCGGAATGCGGGTCGGCGTTCCCGCCGGGAAGAGCATGTCGATGACCGGGCCCGCTACATCCCGGGGCTTCCCCTCGCTTGGCGCGGTATGCATCCGGAAGCCGGGCGCGGCGTTGACCTCGCAGATCGCGCCGCCGTTCTCCTTGTATGAGACGGTGACGTCCGGGGTGAGGAAGTCCACGCCGCCCACATCGAGACCGATCGCCTTCACGGTGCGCACCGCCATCTCGATGTTGTCGGGATGCACAACATCGGTGACGTCGATGGCGGTGCCGCCGGTGCTGAGGTTGCCGGTGGAACGGAGGTAGACCACCTCGCCTTCAGGCGGGACGGTCGCGGCGGTGTACCCCTTCTGCGCCAGGAGCCGCTCGGCCTGCGCGTCGAATTCGAGCCGGGTGAGCACCTTCTCGTGGCCGACGCCGCGACGGGGATCGGTGTTGACGATGGCAACGAGCTGCTCCACCGTACGCAGGCCGTCGCCGACGACGTGCCCGGGCACCCGCTTGGCGACTGCAACCAGTTGCCCGTTGACCACCAGCATGCGGTGGTCATCGCCGCGGATGAAGCTCTCGACGATCACGCTCTGGCTGTGCTGCTGCGCCTGGGGAAACGCGGCGCGCACCTGCGCGTCGTCGATGAGGTGAATGGCGACGCCGCGGCCATGGTTGGCGTTGTAGGGCTTCACCACCACCGGGTAGCCGATCTCGTTCGCGGCGCGCACGGCGTTGTCCTCCCGCGACACCAGCCGCTGCTTCGGCACCGGCAGTCCGAGGTTGGCGAGGATCTTGTTGGTCTCCTCCTTGTCGGAGGCGAGCTCGACGGCGATGTGCGGCGTTTGGCTGGTGATCGTCGCCTGGATCCGCTGCTGATGCACCCCGTGCCCGAACTGGAT
>JBDTTN010000347.1:0-3879 GCA_039930625.1 Gemmatimonadota bacterium
GGCCGGCAAGTGGCCCGCAAATACCTCGCGGGGTGTGGTACCCACCGGTCTTGCCGCCTATCTGCCGAGCGGATTCACGTTCAAGCAGAAGGATTTCGACCTGCTGTGGAAGCTGCAGACCGTGGTGACCGGTGGGAAGACCACGACCAAGCAGATGGTGCTCGTCTATCCGCTTACCGCAACCCTGTGCACCCTGATCGGCGCCCAGCTCCGCGGCGTCAAGAACCCTGACCTGGTGATCGCCTGTACCGGCAGCGCCCCCACGATCACGCTGTACGTCGATAAGTAGCGGGGGCCCCCCGGGGAGTCTCCCGGCACGGCCTTTGCCTCAGTTTCGGGCCATTCAACATCCCGGAGGTTTCCGACCTCCCTCCCTTTCAGCCTGATCGCGGGTGCCCTGTGGGCTTCAACCCAGTCCTGGTCATCAGCTTTGGCCTCGGTGTCGGCGTGCTCGTGGGGATGACCGGCATCGGAGGCGGCGCGCTCATGACGCCGCTGCTGGTGCTCTTCATCGGTACCCCACTGGTCACCGCCGTGGGGACCGACCTGGCGTACGGAGCGGTGACCAAGACGGTCGGCGGTATCAAGCACTGGCGTCAGGGAACGGTAGACTTCGCGCTGTCGAGCTGGATGGCGGTGGGCTCCGTGCCCGCGGCAGTGAGCGGCGTCTATGTGGTGGGCCTGCTTCACAAGCGGTTGGGCGGCAGCGCCTTTGATACCGTGATGCTGTATCTGCTGGCGGGGGCTATCGGGTTCACCGGGATCGTCACGCTGATCCGGGCGCTCTTCCTCAAGCAGCTCATCGCCCGCGAGCGGGACACCATTCAGATGCGGACGAAGCACAAGATCGCCGCGATCCTGCTCGGCATGTCGGTCGGCTTCGTTCTGGGGATCACCTCCGCCGGAAGTGGTTCGCTCATCGCGCTGGGCCTGATCCTGATTTTCCGGCTCACGCCGCACCGGGTGGTGGGCACCGACATCTATCACGCCGCGATTCTGCTGTGGGCCGGCGCGATCGCGCACGCCGTGGCAGGCAACATCGACTATCGACTGGCGGGGACGATTCTGATCGGTTCGGTGCCTGGGGTCTGGATCGGCAGTCACCTGTCGATCGGGCTCCCGGCGGGTACCCTGCGGACCATCCTGGGCGTCGTGCTCGTCGGCGCGGCGCTGGGTCTCGCCGCCAAAGCGGGCCTTCCCATCCCGCCGGCATCGATCGGCATCATCCCGGCCATCCTGGCGGCCATCGTGCTCTGGGAGCGGTTCACTCACCGGGTGCGTCGCGCCGATGCGGATACTGTCGCGCAGGAACCCAAGCGCAAGTAGGCGATACGCTGCCGCTGTTCCGGCGGCCCTCGAGAACCCGCAACGCAGAGAGCCCCTCGTCTTGCCACTCTCCCGCGACGATGTTCGTGCCGCCGTCGAGCGCGCCGGTGACGAACACTGGCAATCGCTGATCCGGCATCACGAGGATCCCTATCCCCGGCCGGCGCCGACTCCCGGAGACATCTGCCGCGAAGAGGCCGCCCGCCTCAATGCACTCGGTCTCGGCATCGACCCCCGATTCACGTTGTTGGAGACGGCGGTGCGGCGCGTCGGCGAGGAAGTCGAGCTGGTGCACCGTTACAGCCTGGCTCCGGACCCGGGCGTACTGCAGACCGCGCCGTTCCAGAACTACGCCCCCGATCCCGCCTAGCGCTTGCGGCGGAAGCCGCGGCTCGGCTGCTGTCGCTGAAGCGACCTCCCATCGCAACCTGTCTGGGTCCTGCCGAGTCCTGCGCGTGAAATCCTCTCGCCACATCAGCGAACCGTGGTCATACGACGTCGCAAGGTCGGTTTACCAACCTCAGCCGAGCCGTTCTACTGGGTGACCATCATGTTCTCCCAGACCCTCGGCACCGCGCTGGGAGACTGGACCGCGGATTCAGCGGGTTTCGGCTATGACGGGAGCGCACTGATCTTTGGCGCATTGCTCGCCGTCGTGGCCGCCGCTTACTATTGGACCACAATCTCTCGCACCCTGCTGTTCTGGCTGGCTTTCATTCTCACCCGCCCTCTGGGCGCCGTACTCGGCGATTTCCTCGACAAGCCCCGTGAAGCCGGCGGACTGGCGCTCAGCCGGTATGGGGCCTCCGCCGCGCTGCTTGCGCTGATGGTCGCCGGTATTGCGTTCTTTCCTCAGCGGGCGGCACGCCAGAGCCACTAGGGGACGGGGTCTCCGTGGCGGAGTGCAGGGATAAACGGCGCACGCATTGCCGAGGCCCGTCCTTCCCCTTCCTGGAGGTCTTATGGCACTGACCATCAGTTTCTCGCCGAAGCGCATGTCCACCACGCAGTATGATGAGGTCATCCGGCGCCTGGCAGCGGCCGGCGCCGGAGCACCCAGCGGCCGGCTCTTTCACACCTGCTTCGGGCCGCCGACGGAGCTGCGGGTGGTGGATGTCTGGGCCAGTCAGGCACAGTTCGACAAGTTCGGCACGGTCCTGATGCCGATCATGAAGGAGATGAATCTCGACACCGGCGCCCCGGATATACAGCCGCAGCACAACAGTATCGTGGGGAAGTAGAACTGAACCGCGGCGCGCGTCCTCGGCCACCCGGCGTCCCTCGGGAGGACTAGTCCATCCGATGGAAGCGAAGCCAGTGAGGCGGTGGTAGCCTTCCGGTTGCAGTATGTTCTGGGCGCTGAGGCCAGCCTGGCCAGGCACCGCAATCGGGCTCCAGAGGAGATGTCATGTCAGTCACCATCATTCGGAAGCGTGTAGTGCTGCTCACCGTTGTCGCTATCGGACTCACCAGCTGCGCCACGCACCAGGGCACCGGGGCCATCGTCGGGGGCGCCGGCGGCGCCGTTGTCGGCGGGATCATCGGGCATGCGGCCGGTTCCACTGCGGCAGGCGTCATCATCGGCGCGGCCGTCGGCGGAGCGGGGGGCGCCATCATCGGACACGAGATGGACAAGCAGGCGAAGGAATTGAAGCAGAATATTCCCGGCGCGACGGTGGAGCGGGTGGGAGAGGGCATCACCGTGACCTTCGCCTCCGGACTGCTCTACGACTTCGACTCCGATGTGATCCGGTCCGATGCAGGCGCCAACCTGCGGGCGCTGGCGAACAGTCTCGACAAGTATCCCGGCACCGATCTGCTGATCGTCGGCCACACCGACCAGGTCGGAGCAGCCAGCTACAATCAGGCGCTCTCGCAGCGCCGCGCGATCGCGGCTGCGAACTACCTCGCCGCCCAGGGCGTGACCCGTTCCCGGATCGACACCCGCGGCATGGGGGAGAACGAGCCGGTCCAGACCAACGATACCGAGGCGGGCCGAGCAGCCAACCGTCGAGTTGCGGTTGCGATCTATGCGAACGAGGCCACCCGCGCGGCGGCGGCAAAGAGCGGAACGAACTAATCCAGCTGTAGTGGCGACGCCCGGCTGCAGGCGCCGGGCGTACGCCTCACCCGTCACGATGCGACCCCGAGTGACCCATGCGCCTCCGCCTGAGTGTGGCAATCCTCGCCCTGCTGTGCGCCTGCAACCGTCCATCGGGATCCGCGCCGCTCGCCGGGCGCTACGTCCTCGACCGGGGCGTGGCGCAGGACACTCTGGTGCTGCTGCCTGACGGGCGGTATCTGCACAGCACCGCCTTTGAGGCGCACGCGCTGCTGACCGACTCCGGCACCTGGCGCATGACGGCGGTGGATGGGCAACAGCGGCTGCAAATCAATCACTGGGTGCTCTGGGCGCTGCCTGACTCGAATCGCGAAATGCTCAACGCCGACGCCGGCACCTGGTACGCGCGCATCGATACTCTCCCCGATGGCACCCTCTCACTCCCCCTCGGTCAGGGGCTGAGCGGGGCGTTCGTCGCGATCCACTAGGGC
>JBDTTN010000348.1:0-3877 GCA_039930625.1 Gemmatimonadota bacterium
CCCGCACGATGTCCAGCTCATGCAGCTGCCGGCCGGAGATGTTGACCGCCATCGTCAGCGAGGTGTCGGGGAATGCCTGCCGCCACCGCTTCACCTGCCGGCACGATTCCCGAAGCACCCAGTGCCCCAGCTTGACGATGAGCCCGGTCTCCTCCGCGAGCGGAATGAAGTGCTGGGGAAGCAATGCACCGAACCGCGGATGCTCCCAGCGGACCAGCGCCTCGACCCCTTCCAGCAACCCGGTCCTGAGCGAGAAGATCGGCTGATAGACGAGCGTGAGGCCGTCGGTCTCAATCGCGGTGCGGAGCGCGGCTTCCAGCTCGAGCCGGTGCTTCACCGCGGCGTACATCTGCGATTCGAAGGTCTCCGCCCGCCCCTTGCCGCGCCGCTTGGCGTTGTACATCGCCATGTCCGCGTTGCGGAGCAGTTCATCGGCCGCATCATCGGGGCCCGCGGTGGCGACGCCGATGCTTACGCTCATGGGGACTTCATTGCCACTCAGCATGAAGGGTCGGGAGAGCGCCGACTGGAAGCGTTCGACCAGCATCGTCAGGTCGTTCTCGGCGACGCCGTCCTCGATGAGCACCGCAAACTCGTCGCCGCCGAGCCGCGCGACCGTGTCGCTGGCGCGGGCGGACGTGCTCAGCCGGTCGGCGGTGCTGGCCAGGAGGTGATCGCCCGCGCTGTGGCCCAAACTGTCATTCACCTTCTTGAAATCGTCGAGGTCCAGATAGAGCACGCTCACCGGGCGGCTCTGCCGCCGCGCGAGGGTGAGTGCGTGGCTTACTCGATCGAGGAAGAGCGCCCGATTGGCCAGTCCGGTGAGCGGGTCGTGGAAGGCCTGATGAGTCAGCTGCCGCTCGAGCCGCTTCCGCTCGCTGACATCCCGGCCATTGAGCACGACGCCGCGGACGGTGGGATCGCTGAGCAGATTGGTCGCGAGGAGTTCCGCATGCAGCAGCGAACCATCCGGCTGCCGAAAGCGCCACTCGACGGGCGCGCTGGCCTCGATCGTACTCGCTGCCTGACGGATGAACTCACGGGCCCGCTCGCGATCCTCGAGGTCGATGAGGTCGGGGAGGCTCCTGCCAATCAGCGCCGCGGGGTCCTGGCGGAGGACCCGCGTCACCGAGGGGCTCGCGAACCGAATGCTGCCGTCAGCTCGCACCACCAGGATGACGTCGGAGGAGTTCTGCACCAGCGAGCGGAAACGGGCTTCCGCCGCCGAATCCGCGAGCAATCGCACATTCTGCCGGACGGCGATGAGCTGGCGGACGACGACCAGCGCCGTCATCAGGACCGCGCTCACTGCGATCCCGCTGATGGGATCTGTCCACGGCAGCAGGGTCGCGCCGAGCAGCAGGCCGTAGGTGGTGGCGATCGCCACGTACGGCAGCGGCGAGAGCGGCTGGAACTTGGGACGCGGCTCGGCTCGGCGTTCGGTGCGCGCCACCGGTCGGCGCCAGTACTGCTCGGTGCTGGCGACCAGCAGGATGTAGAAAAGGAGATACACGGCGTCGGTCCAGGCGGCGCTACGGATCCCCGCGTCGAGCAGCACGAGATCGAAGGACAGGTCCGCGACGATGCTGACCAGAATCCCGATCATCAGCAGCCAGAACGCCAGCTTGTTGCTGTCCAGCGGACCGCGGAGAATGACGGTCGTGGCGCCGTAGAGCACCAGCAGGCTGGCCAGCGGATAGGCGAAGGCGAGCACGGCGGTAGAGATCGCGCCGTCGCCACGGGCCTGGGTCGGGAGCACGGTGAAGTACCAGATCGCCACCGCGCCACCGATGAGCACAATCGCCGCATCGAGCGCGAACTTGAGCTTCTCCACCCGGAGCCGGCGCGCCATCGGGAAGGAGAGCAGCGACGCGAGCATCATGAAGCTGTCGCCGAGATAGAAGACATCCGCCCACGAGACCGGCGGGCTCTGCCCCAGCGCCAGGAGATAGCAGACCGAGATCCCGTTGCCGATCAGGACCATCATGCAGCCCGCGCCGAAGAAGCGCAGCGCGCGGCGGACGCCGTCGTCGAGGACGGTATTGCCGGCGGCGAGGAAGCAGAGGACCGCGACCGTCAGGTTGAGCGGCATGAAGGCGAGGTTTCCCAGCAGCGACCGCAGCTCCGGACTTCCCCATCCCGCACGCTCCCAGACCAGGTACGTCAACGCGTAGAGCGCGGTCACCAGAGTGACCGCTCCCGCCCGGTTGCGTCCTGTCTGCGGCTGTTCAGTCATGCCGATTCCCGGCCATCCTGGGCCCTGAGGCGCCTCCAACCCACAGTTCAGGGGTCCGCCAGACGGCGGAACCCCCATCCAACCGCATTTTGCGGTTTGAAACGGGGTGGAATTGCGCTATTTGCTGTGTATCTGGGCCTGTTCTGGGCAAACGTGATGCCGGACATCCTCCCGGGCTACCCCGGGCGCCAGGCCAGGCACAACGGCCCGGCTGAAGAAGGCCTCATGCCAGCTTCCGGGGTTTTTGGGGAGTCTGCATCGATGATTCGCGGGTCCTGTTCCCCCCTCGCCTCCGTCTGGAGTTGGCCTCGTGCACCAGCCGTTTCTCGCCAGTCGCCTGCGCCACCTCCCGCTCTTGGTGCTGATCGCCTCAGCCGCCTGCGCCCCCCAACGGGTCTCCCTCGCCGAGACCGAGGACCGTGACGGCCTTCGGTATCAGACCGGGGCAAAGGCCCCACTCACCGGTCTGCTTCAGGTGCCGCCCGACAGCGCCACCGGCATCAAGGTCACGATGCCTTACAGGCACGGCGTCCGGGACGGCAACGCAGAAGGCTTCCATGCGAACGGGAAGCGGGCCTTTTCGGAGACCTGGAAGGCCGGCCGCCGCGAGGGGCTCCGTGAAGAGTGGGATTCACTCGGCCACCTGGCGCGGAGCCAGACGTTCGTGAATGGCGAGCTGGAAGGGGTGATGAAGGACTTCAATGCGGCGGGAGGTCTGCTCAGCGAGCGGCCGATGCATGCGGGGAAAGAAGAGGGTCTCACCACCACCTGGTACGATGACGGCAAGAAGCGGAGCGAAGGTCAGTTCAGCGCCGGGAGATTGCAGGGCACGCTGGTCTTCTGGTACCCCGATGGCAAGAAGAAGTACGAGGGGGTCTTCGCCGACGGAAAACCGGCCGGTCTCGTGACCGAGTACTACCCAAGTGGCGAACCGAAGTCCCGCACGACGTGGAAGGACGGGCAGGTCGAGGGACCATATACCCGCTGGTACGACAACGGCCAGATGGAAGCCGATGGCACCACCGAGCAGGGCAAGATCCTCGGTCTCCGCATGTGGACCCGGGAGGGAAAGCCCGTCACCCACCCCAAGGTCGTGCCCGGGGCGAGCATCGGCGCGCACCCGACGTGAGCGTGGGCTCGATCAGGGCTTCCAGCTCCCCTTCGCAACCGCCGGGATGAAGCTGTCCAACCCGCTGGGCGGGAACTTGAGCGTCTTGCCCTGTTCGGCACTTTGGTAGGCCGCCATCAGAATCCGCACCACGTCCAGGCCATCATCCCAGGTCAGCAGCGGCTCCTCCTTGCCGAGAAAGGCGCGCACGAAGTGCCGGTTCTCCGCTTCGTAGCCGTACGCCGCGGCTTCATTCGCCACCACCGGCATCAGTCCCATCTCGGCATTCTGCTTCTCCACCAGGTCCTCCCCGGTCTTGCCCTGCACCTCGCGGCTGAAGAAGAGCTTGAGTCCGGTATCGAGGGTGTTCCACGACATGGAGTACTCGGGACCGAGCAGCTCGGCAGATAGCCGGAGACCGGCGCCTACGAAGCTCCAGCTGGTCGTCGCCTCTCCGAGCACGCGGTGGCCTTCGGCAGTCTCGAACTCGATCATCAGGCTGGCGAAGTCCTCCGACGGCTGCTTGGCGTAGT
>JBDTTN010000349.1:0-3865 GCA_039930625.1 Gemmatimonadota bacterium
ACATGTAACGACGATACGATTGCAACGCGTGCAACGTTTGCAACGCCTGAAACGATCTGGTCCTCCGCGACCGAGACCGAGCCGGACGACGGATTGTCGCAGATGCGAGAACAGTGCGCTGAGTATGGAGATCGGCGGAGAGACTGCGGATCGGTGGTGAGACTGAGCAATTGGGCGGCACATGCCTCAATTGGCGTCCAACCTTTCAGCCGGATCGCGCATCTAGGGATGCGCGGGGCGCAAAGAAACAAAATCCTGTTGTTTCCCGTCGAAACGTTTGTCTGCGGCACCCCCGGATTCCAGGTTCCAGACCCTTACGGGCCAATCGATGCGACATCTGAAGCTCGCCTTTCGGACGCTGTTTAAGACGCCCTTCGTGACGGCGATCGCCATCCTCTCGCTCGCGCTGGGGATCGGTGCCAACGCGGCGATCTTCTCGCTCTTCGACCAGATCCTGCTGCAGCCGCTGCCGGTGGTGGACCCGCAACAACTCGTCAACTTCGCGGTGCCCGGCCCCAATCCGGGCTCGCAGTCCTGCAGCCAGGCGGGCGGCTGCGATGAGGTGCTCAGCTATCCGATGTTCCGGGATCTCGAGCGTAGCCAGACGGTCCTCTCCGGGCTGGCGGCGCACCGCGGCTTTGGCGCCAATCTCAGCTACCACAACGAGCCGCTCACCGGCGAGGGGATGTTCGTTTCCGGCTCGTACTTTCCGACCCTCGGCCTGGTACCGGCTTATGGTCGGCTGCTCGGTCCCACCGATGACGACGCCATCGGCGCCCACTCGGTCGCGGTGCTGAGTTACAGCTACTGGCAGGCCCACTTCGGTTCCGATCCCGCGGTGCTGGGCCAGTCGATCATCGTCAACGGCCACCCGATGGAGATCGTGGGCGTCGCCCCGGCGAAGTTCGAGGGCACCACGCTGGGCTCCCAGCCGCTGGTCTTCGTGCCGATCAGCATGCGCGCCGTCCTCGAAGGATTCACCGGATTCGAGAACCGCCGGAGCTACTGGATCTATGTATTCGGGCGGCTCAAGCCGGGGGTGTCGATCGCCCAGGCAGGGACGGCGCTCAACGCGATCTACCGGCCGATTCTCTCCGACGTGGAAGCGTCGTTGCAGACCGGGATGAGCGAGCCGACCATGGTTCGCTTCAAGGCGAAGGAGATCGTGCTCAACCCCGGCGCCCGGGGCCAGAGCTCGGTGCACCGCCAGGCCAAGACGCCGCTGTTGATGCTCTTCGGCATCACCGGCGTGGTGCTGCTCATCGCCTGCGCGAACATCGCCAACCTGCTGCTGGCGAGAGGCGCCGGGCGGGCGATGGAGATGGGGGTACGCCTGGCGCTGGGGGCGAGCCGTCGCCAACTGCTCACCCAGCTGCTCACGGAGTCGGTGCTGCTCGCGCTGATGGGCGGGATCGCCAGTCTCTTCGTCGCTTCCTGGACCCTCGGCCTCATCTCCACGCTGCTGCCGCCGGACGCAGTGCGCACGCTGCACTTCAGCCTGCAGCCGGCGGTGCTCGGCTTCGCGGCGCTGCTCTCAGTCGGCACCGGCCTCCTCTTCGGCATGTTCCCGGCGCTGCACAGCACCCGGTCCGATTTGGTCACCGCCATCCGCGCCAATGCCGGCCAGATCTCGGGGCACCGCGGGGCGGCACGGTTCCGCGCCACGCTGGTCACGGTGCAGATCGCGCTCGCTACCGCATTGCTGATCTCAGCCGGTCTCTTCCTCAAGAGTCTGGTGAACGTCACCCACGTGGAGCTGGGCGTGAAGGTGGACGACGTGGTGACCTTCGGCATTTCCCCGGAGCGCAACGGCTACGACAGCACCCGCTCGGCGCAACTCTTCCTGCGGGTGGAGGAATCGCTCCGGGCGATCCCCGGTGTCACCGGTGTCACTGCTGGACTGGTTCCGCTGCTGGCGGGCAACAACTGGGGCACCGACGTGCACGTGCAGGGATTTCCGGAGGGCCCCGATGTCGACAACAACTCGCGCTTCAACGAGGTCGGCGCCGGCTACTTCGGCACGCTTGGGATGAAGCTCATGAGCGGCCGAGACTTTACGCCCGCGGATCGGCTCGGCGCTCCGAAGGTGGCGATCGTCAACGAGGCCTTTGCCAAGAAGTTCAATCTCGGCACTGATGCCGTGGGCAAGTTCCTCTCGATGAGCAGCCCCGATTCACTCAATATCCAGATCGTGGGCCTGTCACAGAACGCGAAATACAGCGATGTGAAGGACTCCGTGCCGGCGCTCTTCTTCATCCCATGGCAGCAGGATGCCAGGGTGGGCTCGATCAGTTTCTACGCCCGCACCGCGCTGCCGCCCAATCAGCTGGTGCAGGGGATCCCGGCCATGATTAAGGGGCTCGACCCCGGGCTTCCGGTTGAGGAGCTCAAGACGATGCCGCAGCAGATCAAGGAGAATGTCTTCCTCGACCGGATGATCAGCATTCTCTCGGCGGCGTTCGCGGGGCTGGCGACGCTCCTCGCAGGGATCGGGCTCTATGGCGTGTTGTCGTACACGGTCGCGCAGCGCACCCGGGAGATCGGAGTGCGGATGGCGCTGGGCGCCGACGCCGTGCGAGTGCGGGCGCTGGTGATGCGGCAGGTGGCGGGAATGATGGTGGTGGGTGCGGTGGTCGGCATCGCCGGTGCGCTCGGCGTCGGGCGTGCGGCGCGCTCGCTGCTCTACGGATTGGAGGGGCACGATCCGGTGGTGGTCTCCCTCGCGGTCATCGTACTGGCACTCGTCGCGCTCGGGGCCGGGTATGTGCCGGCGCGGCGCGCCTCCAAGGTCGACCCGATCCAGGCGCTGCGCTACGAGTAAGGCGGTCCGCCCTTTCGCCTAGGGCGCGACGTTGTGGAAGATGAGTTCCTTCTCGTTCTCCAGCGCCCATCGCAATGACCACTCGTTCTCGAACAGCAGCAGCGGTGCGCCCTTGGTGTCGTAGAGCTTGAGCCTGCCCCGGGCATTGCCCGCGCGTTCGATCGCCGCGTCAGGTCCCGTCACCCAGCGGGGGAAGCGGTAGCCGATCGGCTCGAAGCGGCAGGGCGCACCGTATTCATTGGTGAGCCGGAAGAGCATCACGTCGAACTGGAGCTGTCCCACCGCGCCAACAATAGGCGCTGGCCCGGTCTCGCTCTCGGCGTAGAAGACCTGGGCGGCGCCTTCCTCCGACAACTCCCTGAGCCCGCTGTCGAGCTGTTTGCGGCGGAGCGGATCGGCGGGGTAGACCTGCGCGAAGTGCTCGGGCGGGAAGCGCGGGATCCCCTGGAACTCGAGGTTGCCGGCCGCCGAGAGGGTGTCGCCGATCCGCAGGGTGCCGCGATCCATGATGCCGACGACGTCCCCCGGCCACGCCTCCTCGATGGCGGTGCGTTCCCGCGCCAGAAACTGCTGCGGACTTGCGAGGCGGATGGTCCGGCCGGTGCGCACCTGGCGCACATCCATTCCCGCCTCGAAGTGTCCCGAGCAGATCCGCACAAAAGCGATCCGGTCGCGGTGCCGCGGATCCATGTTTGCCTGGATCTTGAATACGAAGCCGCTGAAGTCGGGGCCCGTCGGGCTGACCGGCCCGAGAGTGGACTCGCGCGCGAGCGGCGACGGGGCGAGGTCGAGGAACTCCTGCAGAAAGGCTTCGACCCCGAAGTTGTTGAGCGCGCTGCCGAAGTACACTGGGGACAGCTTGCCGGCGAGGAACTCCTCACGCGAGAACGGATGCCCCGCGCCGTCGAGCAGATGAATCTCGTCGCTCAGTTGCTGCACCACGGTGGCGCCCAGCCGCTCCACGAGCGCCGGAGAGGCGAGCGGGTAGCTGTTGCTCGCGGTACGGCTCGCGCCGTGGTCGGTGTTGCGATCGAAGAGGATGAC
>JBDTTN010000350.1:0-3865 GCA_039930625.1 Gemmatimonadota bacterium
CGGTGCCGTTGGTCTGGGCGGTGGCGTTGGTGCTGCCGGCGTAGTCGTTGTTGTCGGAGAAGAAGGCTTCCTGCGCGGTAACCAGATTGCGCAGATCCGACTTCATCGAGGCGACGATCGCCTTCTGCTTGGTGTTGGCGAACTTCGGAATCGCGATGGCGGCAAGAATGCCGATGATGACGACCACGATCAAGAGCTCGATGAGTGTAAAGCCACGGCGACTAAGCATTTATCCTCCATCTGTGAACCATAGAATCGTACCAGAGGCACGGCCGGCATCGAGACGCTGCTTCAATGACAGCAGCGCTGCCCAGCGAACTCCTGGGCGCCGACCGGAGTCGACGCCGAGGAGCCCAGTGCTGATTGCTTACCAGCAGCCCGGCGAGCCTTCCTGGGTGACCGCAGCGTTCGGGGCATTCGCCGCGACGCCGGTGTAGATACCACAGGTGCCCGGGGTACCGGTCACGGCCGGGTTGGTCATCGTGGCCTTCCAGCCTGACGCGTTGATGTAGGTCATGACCAGCACGTTGCCCGTGCTGGGCACGAAGGTCACCTTGCCGGTGCCGCCGGTGCCGTTGGTCTGGGCGGTGGCGTTGGTGCTGCCGGCGTAGTCGTTGTTGTCGGAGAAGAAGGCTTCCTGCGCGGTAACCAGATTGCGCAGATCCGACTTCATCGAGGCGACGATCGCCTTCTGCTTGGTGTTGGCGAACTTCGGAATCGCGATGGCCGCAAGAATGCCGATGATGACCACGACGATCAGAAGCTCAATCAGGGTGAAGCCCTTGCGATTCATACCGCCTCCGGAGGAACTGTTGGGTGCTGTGGGGTGCCGTGCGCTGCACTCGGTGACTGCCCGGTAGCAAAGCAACCCATATGCCAGTGCGCGAGCGGACGCCGTAACAATATGCACAACATGCGGTTGACTTCAAAATGGAGACCTAGACCCAGCCCGCGAATTGAGCCGAGATTGCCGGATTTTGCGGGGATTCTTTTCAGGGGCAAGGCGACTTGCCGCCTCAGTCCCACCGGAACCAGCCCCGCTCCACCTCGCTTCCAGGCCGAGCGGCGCCAAGCAGGGCTCGGGCCAGGGCGCACCGGGAGCGTTCGATCAGGGCCGACCCAGTCACGGTCAGGCTGTCCAGAGTTACCACGAGTCCGGTCACCCGCGCCTGGTCCTGCATGACTACCGGCCCTGCGGCGATGACCACACCCGTGAACGCCACATCGCCCGCCAGCTCCAGGGCGCCGGTAGCTACCAGAACACCTTGACCTTGGCCACCTGCGACCCGGGTCGCCGGAGCCGCTTCGATCACCGGGAAGAATCCCCCGCAGGGCGAAGCCACCGCTCCAGGGGCTCCCCAGTTGAGCGAATCGACCTGCAGGCAGGTGCCGCCTGCAACGGCGGGGCCAATGCTCGTTAGCGTACCGCTGATTCGATGATCCGCCATCGCCACGAGGTCGGCCAGGTTGAGGACCCCAAACTGAGTCAGTCCGGGCATCGTCAGCGTCGAATCCAAGGCGATCGGCGGTGAACCGCGGATGCAGGACCCACCGCCGCACAGCGCCTGCACCGGCGTCGCCGCTCCCGCCAGCACCCCGATCGCCGGGGGCGCTGGGGCGCTGCAGACACCGGTCCAGCCAGTCGGAGTGTGGTCGTCTCCATCCACCTGTCCCGCGGCCGAGACGACGACCGGGCCTGCACTCTCGACCGCGATGCTGTCTGGCAGGCTCGGTGCCAACAGGCGAACCAGCCCGGCGACTCCGTCGCGTGCGAGGACCGCGCCATCAGATGTCGAGCGGACGCCGATCGATCGGACCAGGTAGAGCCCATGTCCGAGTCGCATCAGCGAATCAAAGGCCGCGAGCCCAGGGCCCGCTGCGTGGGCCGGGACGGCGACGACGGCGCCGACCGTGGTGGATTCGGCCTGGAGCGGGTCCCACATGGCGATCAGCCGATCCACCTCGGACTCGGCGAGGGTGCGCGCCTGGAAGGCCTGGAGGGAGCGCTCTCCGCTCTGCCACCGGAGGCCTGCAAGCAGCATGACGCCGCAGGCGAGTGCCCCCATGAGCGCGAGGGTGAGCAGGGTCAGGGGGAGGGTGAAGCCGCGGCGATTCATGGCGAGAGATTCCGGGTGGAAAGGATGCGGTGCGCGCTGTCCGCTCGCGGAGACGCGACCCCAGGCCACCCCGACCAGCGCCCGAGGAGAGCGACACGGATTCCCTCGACTGCGGCGGGGACGAGCGTCGGTTGCTGCAGCGAATCGAGGTAGCCGAACGGAGAACCGGCCGACACGAAGGGTCCGGCCAGCGGCTGGATGGGCTCCCCTGCACTCTCCGAGCGAGCGCCCAGCCACCACGACCCAAGCGACGGATAGAGCCGTGCCTGCATTACCTCGAATATCCGGACCGGCGGCAGCGCAGGCAGCGAGGCCAGCGGCGTGGTCACAGTATCGATCACGGTGGTCAGCCTGAGTGCGGGCGACCCGGCGCAACTGGCGGAGCCTACAGCTGTCAGCGGTAGGGCGAGCCACCCACCGCGCACCACGGTGACTGAATCGACACCGACGTAGAGGAGCAGGCTGTCCCGTCCCGGCTGGGGCAAACGCACTGATTGCAGCCGATTCGCGGGGATCGTGACGCCATTCGCATCCACTCGGCAGGCAAGCCCCACTCCTCGGATCCCGCGATAGCTCAGCGAGTCCGGCGAGATCCGCAGCAAATCGTCTCCCGCCGACCCATGCCCGGCCTGCGCCAGCTCGGTCGCCAGGAATCCCAGCGCCCCGTCGAAGGCAAGTTGCAGGGTGGCGCTCTCCTGGTTCGCGCGGGCGACGCGCTGAAGGCTCAATGTAGCCCGCACCAGCACCAGGCCTATCAGGCCGCTGAGTACGACCGAGGTGAGAACCTCAATGAGTGTGAATCCGGCCCGCCGAGTCAGTGGCATCGCAGGAATACCTCGGCACTGTCGGTATGTTGGCCGACTGGTGTCGCATAACTGAGTGCGAGTCTGACCTCGACGCCGCGGCTCACTGGGGTCAGTGCCCAGCTCACGACCTCTCCTGCTGGAGTATTCCGCGAGCCCGGGCTTAATCTGGCGCAGGAGAGCTGGCCGATCCGGAGCCGGTGACGCAGGTCCACGATGACTTCGCCGGCGAGCCGAGCGGCCGCCGCCACGTGGGTCCCTCTCGAGTAGGCGCGTACTCCCAGAGCCGTCGATCCTGCGGCGCCGAGTGCACCGATGCTGAAGAGGGTGATCGCGACGAGGCACTCCACCGTGCTGAATCCTCCGGCTCTCCCAGACATGCAGTTGATCCCCGGTCAGGTGACGGCGACAATCTGTGGCTGTCGCCGCGTCGGACGCGGTGCGAAAAGCTGCGGGACTGAGCGGAAGAACGGCGAGCGAAACAGGGGGAAACCACGAGCGCGGGGCGACGGTCAAACCGTCGTCCCGCGCTGTTCAGACGATGCCTGGAATTACCAGCAGGCCGGCGAGCCTTCGCGAGTGACCGCAGCGTTCGGGGCATTCGCCGCGACGCCGGTGTAGATACCGCAGGTGCCGGGGGTACCGGTCACAGCCGGATTGGTCATCGTGGCCTTCCAGCCTGACGCGTTGATGTAGGTCATGACCAGAACGTTGCCCGTGCTGGGCACGAAGGTCACCTTGCCGGTGCCGCCGGTGCCGTTGGTCTGGGCGGTGGCGTTGGTGCTGCCGGCGTAGTCGTTGTTGTCGGAGAAGAAGGCTTCCTGCGCGGTAACCAGATTGCGCAGATCCGACTTCATCGAGGCGACGATCGCCTTCTGCTTGGTGTTGGCGAACTTCGGAATCGCGATGGCGGCAAGAATGCCGATGATGACGACCACGATCAGA
>JBDTTN010000351.1:0-3860 GCA_039930625.1 Gemmatimonadota bacterium
GCCTTCTTGGCGGACTTGATACGGGGCACGGACAACCTCTCGTTGGAGCCTCAGAACCAGCCCGACCCGGGCCGACGGGAAGCCGACATTCTAGACGGAAGCACGCGCAAGGTCAAGCCGGGGGCGGGTTTTCATGGGGTACCCCCTCCGTTAGATTGGGCGACCTCTCATGTCCGACTTCATTCTTGCGCTGCCCATCCTGGTCTTTTCCCTTGTGGCGCACGAATACGCCCATGCCCGAACCGCCCTCTGGCAGGGGGACGACACCGCCTATATGCTGGGCAGGGTGACGCTCAACCCGCTGCCGCACATAGACCCCTGGATGACGGTGTTGTTGCCGGCAGTCCTGTGGATCACCAGCGGCGGGACCTTCGTCTTCGGTGGCGCCAAGCCGGTGCCGGTGGTGCCGCGGAAGTACCGGCACTACGTGCGGGGCGACCTGATCGTCTCTTCGGCGGGGGTGATCACCAACTTCGGGCTTTCCTTTGTCTGTGCCGGCATCTTTGCCGCACTCGGCCTGCTGGCGACGGCGATTCCCGGCATCAGCGATGGCCTGGCGATCCTGCAACGGATGATGCTGCGCGGGGTCTGGCTCAACCTGGTGCTCTGCGTCTTCAACCTGATCCCGATTCCTCCGCTGGACGGCTCGCACCTGCTGTACCATGCGCTGCCGCCCGCCTGGGGAACCCGCTACCGGCAGATCGGGCAGTTCGGCTTCATCCCGCTGCTGATCCTGCTCATGTTCTTCGGCCCGGTCATCAGCTTCCTGCTGACGCCGGCGAGCTGGGGCTTCCATCACTTCTACGGCATCCTCAGCCAGTTCGGCATCGGGGATGTCTGGGACTTCACTCGCGGATGAGCTCACCGGCTGCTCCGACTTCCGCGTTAGGCGCCGAGCCCGGGTTCGTCGTCCAGCTGGACGCGTTCAACGGGCCGCTCGACCTGCTGCTGCACCTGCTGCGCGAGGAGCAGATCGACATCGCCGACATCCCCATCGCCCGGATCGCCGATCAGTTCCTCGGCGCCATCCAGCATCTGGGGCTCAATCAGGCGGCGGATTACCTGGAGATGGCGGGGCGGCTGCTCCGGCTCAAGGCCCAGATGCTGCTCCCGCGCCGGGAGGGCGAGGAGGGCTGGGAGGATCCGCGCCACGAGCTGGTCCGGCGCCTGCTCGAGTATCAGCTTATCAAGGAAGTCGCCGGCTGGCTGGAGCGCGCCGCCGACCGCCGGGCCGATCAGCAGCCGCGGGGCTACCTGCCGCCCGCCCCCGAGATGCCGCCGCCGCCGCTCACCCTCGACCTGCTGGAGCTGCTCAAGGCGGTCGAGAAGGTCATCTCCGAGATCCCGTCGCCGGTGCTGCACCGCGTCGTCTCCCGGCCGCTGGACACGGAGGGTGCCACCCGGCGGCTCGAGGCGATGCTGCTGGAGCGGGAGGAGTTCACCTGGCTCGAGGCCCTCGGGCCGCGGCCCACAATCGTCGACGTACTCTCGACCCTGCTTGCGATCCTCGAGCTGGCCAAGCGCGGGCTGCTTAGCCTGGCCCAGACCGAGGCGTTCGCTTCCTTCGTGATCCGGCGGGTGAAGCCGCCCGAGGATCTCGCCGCCCCCGCCGTGGAACCGACCGATGCCGCTGAATCCGCTCACCCAGTTGATTGAGGCCGCGCTCTTCGCGGCCAACCGGCCGATCACGGTCGAGGAGCTGCAGACCCTCGAGCCGGATGCTTCGCTTGCGGACGTGCGCACCGCCCTCGATGAGTTGCGCGAGCACTATGACTTCGACGGCCACTCGGTCGAAGTGCTGGAGCTGGGCGGTGGCTACCAGATCCTGACTCGGCGCGCCTTTGCCGAGGCGATCGAACGGGCGCAGTTCGCGGTGCGGACACCCAAGCTCACCGCCGCCGCGATGGAAACGCTCGCCGTCATCGCCTACCGCCAGCCGGTGGGTCGCGCCGAGATCGAGGAGATCCGCGGCGTCTCGGCCGGCGGGGTGCTGCGCAGCCTCCAGGAGCGGGGCCTGATCGAGGTGGTGGGCCGCGCGGAACAGATGGGGCGGCCGCTCCTGTACGGCACCACGCCGCTGTTGCTTGAGCTCCTTGGACTCCGTGACCTCGCTGAGCTGCCTCGCACCGAGGAGTTCAGCGTCGCGCTGCACAGCCACAAACCTGAAGTCTCCGATTCCGACGAGGCAGCCGCCTCAGTTCCGGCCGAATCATGAGTGAGATGCGACTGCAGCGGGCCCTGGCCCGCGCGGGGATTGCCAGCCGGCGCGCCGCCGAAGAGCTGATCGTGGAGGGGAAGGTGAAGATCGACGGCGTGGTGGCCTCGATCGGCATGAAGGTGGACCCCGACCGGCAGAAGATCACCGTGAGCGGCCGGCCGATACACCAGGTGGAGCAGCGCTGGCTCGCCTTTCACAAGCCGATGGGCGTGGTGACCACCGCCAGCGACGAAGAGGGCCGGCGCACCGTCTTCGACTTCATCAAGGATCCACGCGGGCTCACCTATGTCGGCCGGCTCGACGTGAACACGACCGGACTTCTGCTGCTCACCACGGATGGTGAAGCGGTGCATCGGCTCACCCATCCGAGCTATCGCGTTCCACGCAGCTACACCGCGCTGGTGCACGGCAAGCCGGCCGCGGAGATCGAGGCGGCGGTGAAGCAGCGGGTGCTGGTGGACGGCAAGGCGGTGGTGCCGGTGCGGACGCGGGTGCGGGCGGGGAAGGAGGGGCGCAGTATCCTCGATGTGACCCTGCATGAGGGTCGCAACCGGATCGTGCGCAACTGGTGTGAGGCGATGGGCATCAAGGTGGACAGACTGGCGCGCATTCAGTACGGCCCGGTCCGGCTCGGGGAGTTGCCAGTCGGAATGACCCGCGCCCTGTTCCCGGAAGAGGAGGCGGCGCTCTACAAGGCGATCGACCTCTCGCCCGAGGGTGTGACCCCGGCGCATCGGGCAGCTCAGCAGCGGCGCTCGGCGGGTTCGAAGCCCGCCGGCCGAGCGGCGGCGACGAAGCGGCGCCCGGCCAAGAAACCGGCTACCGGTGAGGCCCGTCACACCAGCAGGAAACGGGGCTGACAACGCGGCGGTCGCCCACTATCCTCCGAGGCGACCCGACCCGACTCGGCACCGTTCACCGCTCACCACAGCCTCTCCATGACCGCTCGTCCGTCCGTCCCGACACGCACCGTCGACGCGAGTCCCATCCAGCAGGTGGTGACCGAGGTCGGCCGTCGCATCGTAGGGCAGGAGACGATGATCGAGCGGCTGATGATCGGCCTGCTCACCGGCGGCCACATCCTGCTGGAAGGCGTTCCGGGCCTCGCCAAGACGCTCGCGGTGAAGACCCTCGCGGAGATCGTGGACGTCAGCTTCTCCCGCATCCAGTTCACTCCCGATCTGCTCCCCGCCGACCTCATCGGCACGATGATCTTCGACCCGCGCAACCAGGAGTTCAAGGTCAAGCAGGGGCCGATCTTCGCGCAGATCGTGCTTGCCGACGAGATCAACCGTGCGCCCGCCAAGGTGCAGGCGGCGCTGCTGGAGGCGATGCAGGAACATCAGGTGACGATCGGTGGTACCGGTTTCGTGCTGCAGGAGCCCTTCCTGGTCCTCGCGACCCAGAACCCCATCGAGAACGAGGGGACCTATCCGCTTCCCGAGGCGCAGCTCGACCGCTTCATGCTGAAGGTGCGGGTCGGCTATCCGACCCGGGAGCAGGAGAAGGAGGTGCTGCTCCGTCGCAGTGGGACCGCCGAGGCGCCGGTGCGCCGGCTGCTGGATGCGCCGACGATACTGGCGCTGCGTGAGGCGATCGGCGCCACCTACATGGACCAGAAGGTGGTGGACTACATCGTGGA
>JBDTTN010000352.1:0-3842 GCA_039930625.1 Gemmatimonadota bacterium
GTCTTGCCGAAGTGGCTCGTCACCACGTCGCCCGGCTTCACTGCGGTGCCGCTGGGCATATTCTCGGTGGTGGGGATCAGCCCGATCACGTGGAGCTTCGGCTTCAGCCTGCCCAGCATCTCGAAGGTGCCTAGCACGGCGGCAGCGCCGGACATGTCGTACTTCATGTCCTCCATCTTGTCCGCCGGCTTGATCGAGATGCCGCCGGTGTCGAAGGTGACCCCCTTGCCGATCAGCACCACTGGCGCCCCCGGAGCGCCCTCGTATTCGAGGACGATGAACTTCGGTTCCTCCACGCTCCCCTGCGCCACGCATAGCAGGCCGCCCATCTTCTCGGCCTTGATCGCCGCAAGATCCAGGACCTTCCCCTTGAACCCGTGGCGGCGCACCAGCTCACCTGCCTGCGCCGCGAGATAGCTCGGGGTACAGACGTTGCCTGGCAATACCTGGAGATTGCGGGTATAGGCCTGCCCTGCCGCGATTGCCGCGCCGATCAGATGCCCCGCGGTGTATTCCGCCGTGTCCGTTGGCGCCAGCAGGTGGGCCTCGGTCAACTCGGGCTTTCTCTCCTCGGGGGGCAGCTTCATCTCGACGAAGTGCCACTGCCCGTAGGCGAACCCCTCCGCGATCACCTGCCCTGCCTCACGAGCGCCCACCGCGCCCCGACCCTCCGGCGTCAGCAGGAACGCCACGGAGACAACCCCGATCGTGCGGCCCCGCTTGGTGGCTGCCGCCGCGGCCCGGCGGATTCCGGTTCTCCCAAGCTCCTCCGGCTTGCCGAGACCGAGCAGCAGTACTCGTGCGGCGGGGCCACCGGGATGGAGCAGCATATGCTCGTCCTTCTTGCCGCTGAAGTCGCCGCTGCCGTACACCCGGCTGATGGCGCCGCCCGTCTGGGCATCCAGGGCAGCGAGTGAGGCCGGGAGGGCGCCCTGCGGAACGGCGACCGCGAGCAGCGGCGTCGAATATCCCGCGGCGGCGGCGGTGAAGACGGAGGAGGCGAAGGGCATAGGCGGTCCGGTCAGCGTCTCTGGCGGAGGGTGCGATAGGCGAGGTCCACGGGTCCGACATACTCCGCCCGCGGGCGGAGCAGCTTGTCGTCGCCATACTGCTCGAGGATGTGCGCCACCCAGCCGCACATCCGGCTCACGGCGAACACCGCGGTGAAGAGGTCGGTCGGAATGCCGACGGCCCGATACAGCGGCGCCAGGTAGAAGTCCACGATCGGATGCTGCCCCGTTTCGCGGACCACCATCTGGTCGAGCTCGCGCGCCGTGCGGAAGAGCGGCCACATCCCGGCGCGCTGGCACTCGGCCTCCGCCAGGTCGCGGAGCACCGCCGTGCGGGGGTCCTCGCCCTGATAGACCACATGCCCGAAGCCGGCGATCTTCTTGCCCTGCGCCAGCCGCTCACGCACCCATTCTCCGACCCGCTCCGGAGTGCCGATCTCCTCGATCGCCGCCATCACGTTGCGGGTGTGCCAGCCATGCCGGGGACCGGCGAGTGCCGAAACCGCGGCAAGCACTCCGCCGAAGACATCGGCGCCCGTCGCGGCTGTGACCCGTGCGGCAAAGGTGGAGGGATTGAGTTCGTTGTCCGCTCGGAGGATCAATGCAGTATCGAAGGCGCGTTCGGCGGCTGGGTCGACCGCATTGCCTGTCACCATAGTCAGGAAATTCGCTGCGAGGCTCTGGCTCTTCTTGGGGAGCAATGGCTTCTGCCCGCTGCGCAGTCGGTGCCATGCCGCGACGATGGTAGGCGTCAGGCCGATGAGGCGTATCCCCTGCGCCATCGCGTCTTCCCGCGATGGCGGCAGCCGCACCGGATGCTCGAGCGCCACCACGGCAAGGGCCGCACGCAGCGCCCCCATGGCGTCTGCCCCCGCCGGCAGCGACTTGAGCGCGCGGAGCGCGGCCGGTGAGAGCTTCTGCTGAGCCTTGAGCTGGGAGCTGAATTGTCGCAGCTGGGTGCCGGTCGGGAGGTCGCCGACGACCAATAGATAGGCGGCTTCCTCGCAGGTCGACTTCTCCCCCAGCTCGCGGACATCGTAGCCGCGATAGGCCAGCCGCCCATCCTCCGCGGAGAGCCGGCAGATGGCGGACTTCAGTGCGAGGACGTTGTCGAGACCGCGAATCGGTTCGGGGATTGTGCCAGTATCCATGGAGGCGCTGTGAGGTTGGGCCGAAGGTTATCGCCCTCCCCGAATGCGGGCAACCGCGTCCCGGGATCGCGCCGCCCCGGGCGCCGGTCGGTCCACCAGTCTCAGCGCGGGAACAACCGGGCACTGCGCGGCTTGACGAATACTCGCTCCCCCTGAACGAGTCCAAGCTCGTCGAACTGGGCCCGTGGAATCTCCGCCTCGATGACCTGCCCGTCGTCGGCACGGTCGAGTTCCAGCCGCACCATAGGCCCGAACCGCCGGACGTGGCGCAGCACCGTCTCGATCGCGGGCTTGCCGTTGGGCTGCCTGGCCAGCTCCACGTCGTAGGTCCGCACATAGGCCATCGCGTCCCGATCCGCGCCGGCCGCCCACTCCGGCGCCTCCCACTCCGTGCCTGCCACCTCCGCTCGGCCGCCAGTCACTCGGCCATGGAAGAGATTCACGTTACCGAGGAAGCTGTACACGAACGGCGTCGCGGGATGCTCGTAGACCTCTTCGGGATGCCCCACCTGCTCCACCTTCCCTTCATTCATTACCACGATGCGGTCGGCCACCTCCATGGCCTCCTCCTGATCGTGGGTGACGAAGACCGTGGTGACGTGCACCTCCTTGTGCAGCCGCCGAAGCCAGCGACGGAGTTCCTTGCGGACCTTCGCGTCCAACGCGCCGAATGGCTCATCGAGCAGCAGTACCGAAGGCTTCACCGCCAGGGCCCTCGCGAGCGCCACCCGCTGACGCTGGCCGCCGGACAACTGCGACGGATAGCGGTCGGCGAGAAAGTCGAGCTGCACCAGCTTCAGGAGATCCATGACGGTGGTGCGGATTTCGGAGTCCGCCGGCCGGACCTTCTTCGGCCGCACCCGCAACCCGAAGGCCACGTTCTCGAACACCGACATGTGGCGGAAGAGGGCGTAGTGCTGGAAGACGAAACCGACCTGCCGGTCGCGGACATCGCTGCCCGTGGCATCGATGCCATGGAAGTGCACGCTCCCGGCGTCGGGCGCCTCGAGACCGGCGATGATGCGCAGCAGCGTCGTCTTCCCCGAGCCCGAGGGGCCGAGCAGCGCGACCAGTTCCCCCGCCGGCACCTCCAGCGTCACGTCGTTGAGCGCCGCGAAGGTCCCGAATCGCTTCTTGAGCCCGCGTACTTCGATACTCACGATGCCTCCATGGCCTGGTCGGCAACCGGCCGCTGCTCGCGCGCCTGCCGCCACTCCACCGCGCTCTTGGCGACCAGCGTCACCAGGGCGAGGAGGGTCAGCAGCGAGGCCACGGCGAATGCAGCGGCGAAGTTGTACTCGTTGTACAGGATTTCGATGTGCAGCGGCAGCGTATTGGTCAGGCCCCGGATATGTCCGGAGACCACCGAGACGGCGCCGAATTCACCCATCGCGCGGGCGTTGCAGAGAATCACTCCGTAGAGGAGGCCCCACTTGATGTTCGGCAGGGTCACCCGCCAGAGGATCTGCCAGCCGCTCGCGCCGAGCACGCGCGCCGCCTCCTCCTCCTCGGTCCCCTGCTCCTGCATCAACGGAATCAGCTCCCGCGCGACGAACGGGAAGGTGACGAACGTCGTCGCCAGCACGATGCCCGGCACCGCGAAGACGATCTGGATGTCGCGGTCGCTCAGCCACGCGCCGAACCAGCCCTGCGCTCCGAAGAGCAGGACGAAGATCATGCC
>JBDTTN010000353.1:0-3840 GCA_039930625.1 Gemmatimonadota bacterium
GGGTGGTTGCCGCGCAGGACCGCGAAGCGGAGCGGCCGGTCGAGCTGCGGCAGATCCTCCTCCCGCAGCCGCCGCACCTGCCCTTCCCGCAGATGCAGTCTTGCAATGCCGCCGTCCGCCCCGACCTCATAGTGAATCGGCACAGTGTCGCCCAGCAGTCGCACACCGGTCGGCAGCGTGGCCAGGCGGGAGCGCACCGCCTCGGGCACCAGGGCCACCGGATCCAGCTCCACGCGGGTCTGCAGGAATTGGCTCCAGCTGGTTGCGGCAGCGAGCTGAGTGGCGATCGCGGCGCGTACCGCCTCCGGTGCCGCCGCAGGGAGCGTTCCGCCCGATCGCCGCCACAGCTCGCCGAGTTCCGCCACGGCCCGGCGGATCCGCCCCTGGCTCGGGTGCACCGTCTCCCCGGACAGCAGCGCGCCGGTGAGGGCGTCGACCAGCGCGGGACGCAGCTCCTCCGCCACCTCGCCTTCAAGCGGCTCCTCGACCGATTCCAGTTCGAATCCGAAGTAGGTGAGCCGGTGCCTGACAACGAGGTCCTGGCGCTTGCGCGGGCCCGCGATTTCGATCTCCGCCGCGCCCCGCCGCGCATACCGGCGCACCAGATCATAGGGAATGGTGGTGCCCTCGATCGCGGCCCGCGGCACTCCGAAGCGATCGGCGAAGAAGCGCAGATTCCCGGCGACCGCTCCCCAGCTGCCGGCGACCGAATTGCGCGAGACCCGCGCCTCCTGCCGATCGGCGGTGTGTTCGTCGATCACCAGATCGAACGGCATGATGCGCGCGACCAGGTCGATCCACTCCCGCTGCAGCTCGCGGGTGGCGTAGGGAAGTTTCTCCGGCAGCGGGACCTCGATCGCCCGGAACACCGACGCTGCACCAAGCGCGATGTCCTCGATCGCCTTCACCAGTACGCCGCGTTCCTCCGCCCACGTCGCAAGTCCCTCTTCATCGAACAGATGCCGCGGCAGGCCGTACACCTCGCCCAGATACCCGTGCTTGTTCACCGCCTCGGCGAAGAAGTTGTAGGCGGTGAGGTGGTCGCTGCCATTCACCCGCACTCCCTCGAGGTCGCGTTCCTCCCGGGTCATGCGGTGCAGCGAGTCGATGTTCGAACAGACGGCGACGATCGGCGCGAGCTCGGTGCCGGCGTGCACCAGCAATTCCCCCCAGGGACGATCGACCGGCATCGCCTCGACTTCACGGCCATAACGGGTGAGTCGCCCCTCCTCGATGAGCCCCCGATCGGTGAGCAGCTCAAGCGCCCTGCGATAGCCGGTGCGGTCCAGCGGGATCGGCAGATCCAGATCGCTGGCGTCAACCCCGAGCGCCGCGCAGGTGATCGCCACCCGTTCCGAATCGCCGGCGAGCTGGAACTCGGGGGGCGTGGGTCGCAGCCGGTCGAAGACCAGGTCGCGGTCGGTGAGAATGAAGACCTGTCCATCCTGCACTCGGCCGTGGACTCGTCCCGCCATCTGCAGGATCTCGTTGGCGCCGAGGTACTTCCGGTGGAGCACATTGCGGCCGCGATCGACGACGTTGGCGTAGCGCGCGTCGTAGATGACGACCGTGTCGAGGCCGCGGATGTTCAGTGCCGATTGCCCCGCGGCCGTCATCGCCAGCAGGAAGGGATGGTTGACCTCGCCCTCGAGAAATGGGCGGATCACCCGGATCGGCTCACCACCGTGATAGAACGCGGCGTTGAGCTTGGGCCACCGCTCCCCCAGGCCGCGGGCGAGCTGCTCCACCTCCGCCCGGGTGGGGACGAAGACCGCCACGCCGCGCTTCTCCTTGATCAGGTGACGGATGAACTTGTCGTCGAGGAACTCCTCCGCCTTGAGCGAAAGCACTTTGACCCGTGCCTTGAGTCGGGGATCGAAGGCGCTCGTTTCCAGGACCTCGGCGGCTTCCAGGTACCGGGCATAGAAGGAGGGGTCCACGGTGGCGCTCAGCCAGATGAAGCGGCATCGGGCCCGCTTCCCGAGCGCGAGACACAGCTCCAGCTCAGCGGAAGTCTGGTGGATTTCATCGACAATAAGGGTATCGCGCGCGGTGATCAGGTCGTCCTCGAACCAGCGCCGCGCGATCCCCGTCGTCACGATCACCACATTCCAGCTGGGCGTCTCCGGGGTCGCCTCCCGCTCGCGGTTGACGACGCCCACCCGGAGCGGCTGCTGCAGAATCGACTCCGCGATGGGCTTGATCCCCAGGGTCTTGCCCGTCCCGGTCCCGGCGACGATTCCGAATCCCTTCCCCGACGCCGCGAGTTCGCGAATCTCCCGGCCATGGTCACGCTCGAGAACCGTTTCGACCCCGCTGAGACCGAGTGCGAGTTCGATGGTCTCACAGGCGGCACGGGTTGGGGCGATGATCAGGATCCGACCACGTGGGTGTTCGGCGCGGCGGTAGGCCTCAAGATCGGGCGGGAGGAGATGGTCGCGGTGGAAGGGCACAGATGAAAGGTAATGGCCAGCGGGAGCCGGGATTTCTCACCGGTCCCGCTGGCCATTGGCTACCGCAGAACGATCAATTGCGCAGAAAAGCGATCGTGACGACGGACTCCGGAGGAAGGGCTGCGCCGGCCGAATCCGAAGGCGCCGAACGCAGCTGCCGGCGGATGTCGGCCAGCTCCGGATGGCTGCCCATGCTCGGCCAATTGAGTGCCAGGGCGAGTGCCGCCTGGCTCGGTCCGGCGGGAAGCACATGAGCCCCGACTTGCAGATCGCCCCGGGTCTGAGCCGAGAGGCCGCCGGCTCCGAGCAGCGTCAGGAGTCCAAAGATCGCTCCTAACTGGATCCCGGCGCCGAGGCGGGGCGGGTTGCGAGCCGAGTCACGTCGGCGGGCTCGGGCAGGCAGCCCAAGACATTGCGCGGTGGACACTTGGCCCTCCTGGAGAGGCCGTGATGGGGTGACCAGAAGTTTCCTCAAGGTGTACAAGACATATACACTTGGAAGTCCTCTGGCTGTAATCACTTACCGCACCACAATGCCGGTGATTTGACATGCGGCACATAGGTTGCCCTCCCCTCCCGCCAGGGAACTGGCATTCCCTGGATTCAGTAGTCGACCAGACCACATCTCCAACTTCGTGAGGGAAGGACAATGCGCACTACCACCCGAGTATCGGCAGTTGTCGCCGCACTCTTGAGCCTGGGGGCTTCTGCCGCCATGGCCCAGAGCGCCAGCATCACGGCGACCGCAAATGTGTTTCAGGCCATGACCATTACCGGAGCGCGTACGCTCGACTTCGGCAACGTCTTTCCCGGCGTTGCGAAGTCTATCGGTGTCGCCGCGGCGACCTCCGGCCGCTTCGACCTGACCGGTCAGGCCAGCGCGAACCTCAACCTGACGTTCACGCTGCCCACCAACCTGACGAGCGGCGCGAACAACCTGCCGATCGGCAGCTGGACCGGCTGCACCAACGCCACCAACACCACCACGGGCTGCACCTCGTTCACGCCGTCGGCTTCAGCGACCGCGACGGCGTTCAGCGCGGCGGGCGCACTCTTCGTGTGGGTGGGCGGGACCGTGACGCCGGGCGGCGCCCAGGCTGCCGGCACGTACAACGGCACGGTCACCATGACCGGCGTCTACTTCTAAGTCTCGAATCCAGGGCTTTCCGGGCGACTCACGGGTTGGGCGGACGCGGCTATCTTGCTGCGTCCCTCACCCGTGAGGCCTCCCCGGGGATCCCCCACATGCGCTCATGCATTCTCTCGCTCTCGCTCGCGCTGCTCACGGCCTCATCGCTCGTGGGCCAGTCGTCTGTGACCGGTGTCCGCAGCCTGGACTTCGGGGTCGTGATTCGCGGCGTGCCGAATTCGGTCTCGCCCAACGATC
>JBDTTN010000354.1:0-3835 GCA_039930625.1 Gemmatimonadota bacterium
TGCAGGGGGAGAATCTCGGCAAACTCACCTGGGTCTATGTCCGGCTGCTGCTGGCGCGCCGGGCGATCAGCCGGGTGCTCAAGGAGCCGACCCTGGGCGAGACGCAGGAGATCGAAACCCGCCTGACGGAGCTGCAGGCACGGCTCAAGGACACCACCCTGCACGAAGACCTCCGGAAGAGTCTCTCCAGTCAGGCGGACATCCTGCAGCAGCGTGTCGCCCAGCGGAAGGAGGGCCGCGAGAAGCTCGACTTCCTCGAGGCCGAGATCCTGCGGATCCAGGAGCAGATCGAATTGCTCCGCGAACAGTCGGCGCTCTCTGCCGATGCGGATGGCATGTCCGCCCGCCTCGATGAGATCACCCACAGCCTTGGCGGCGCCTCCCAGTGGCTCAGCGACCAGCAGAAGCTGCTCGGTTCGTTCGACGACCTGCTGGATGAACCACCCGCCTCCGCCGCCCGCGCCGCGACGCTCCGGGAGTCCCGATGACGAGTCCGCTGCCGGCCTGGGCCACGGAGATGCGGGACCTCTTCCGCTCCGGCGCCTCCGCCCAGTTCATCCTGCACGGGAACATCTTCGATGCCATTCCCCAGGATGGCAGGATGCTCGCCGTGCGATCGTTTCTCGACGAGGTGATGTTCGCCGGGTACGATGTGGTGCTGCACTACGATCGGAGCCGTGGCATCCGCGCGCTGAAGGGTGGTGAGGACTGGGCTGAGTGGCTGCGGGGCGCATTGGGTGACGACAGCCGCAATCAGAGTTACCTGCGCGAGCCTGGCTCGGCGCTGGAGCTGATCGATCGCTACCTGCTCCGCACCCTCAACCTGCAGGCGATCAACGAATCCAAGGCCAAGGCGCAGAAGCTGGCGGTCGTCATCGATTTCGCCGAGTTCGTGGTGCCCCGCGGCGATGCGGTCTCCCTCGGCGGCGCCTTCAGTGCCAACGTGGTGAAGGTGCTCGGCTGGGCCAACGATCCCTCGATCATGCACGCGAATATCGTCACCGTGCTGCTCACCGAGGGTCTGGCCGACCTCAACGAGCTGGTGGTGCAGAACCCGCATGCCGTCACCCTGCACGTCCCTCTGCCGGACGAAGCGGAGATGCGCGCCTATCTCGACGCGCTGATCGCGACCGAATTCCCGGACCTCGCCGCCAAGAGCGATGTGCCGCTCGATGCCCTCGCGCGGCGGCTGACCGGGATCTCCCGGGTTGGCGCCCGGCGGGTGCTCGCGATGGCGCTCAAGGGCGGGGAGCGCATCACGGTGCAGTGGCTGAGCCGGATGAAGAAGGACACCATCGAACGCGAGTGTCAGGGCCTGCTGGAGTTCATCGAGTCGGACTTCACGCTGGACAACGTCGCCGGCCTCGACGCCGTGCGCGCCTGGCTGCGCGAGGACGCGGAACTGCTCCGCCGCGGCGCTTTCCGCGCCCTGCCGATGGGGTACCTGATCGCCGGACGGATCGGCACAGGAAAGACCTTCCTGGTCACCTGCTGGGCCGGCGAACTCGGCATCCCCTGCGTGGTGCTCAAGAACTTCCGCGATCGCTGGGTCGGTGCGACCGAAACCAACCTCGAGAAGATCTTCGCCGTGTTGCGCGCGCTCGGGCAGGTGGTGGTGTTCGTGGACGAGGCGGATCAGGCGGCGGGGAAGCGGGAGGGTGGCGAAGGCGACAGCGGCCTCTCCGGCCGGGTTTATTCGATGCTCGCGAAGGAGATGTCCGACACCCGCAACCGGGGGAAGATCATCTGGGTCTTCGCGACGTCGCGACCCGATCTGCTGGAGGTGGATCTCAAGCGGCAGGGCCGTCTCGACGTCCACATCCCGCTCTTCCCGCCGGAGACTCCGGAGGAACGCCGGGCACTGCTGCGCGCGGTGGCGAAGAAGGTCCAGGTCCCGCTGGGAGATGGCGATCTTCCCGAGCTGCCCGAGCATCTCACGCTCGGCGGCAACGAGATCGAAGGGGTCTTCGTGCGTGGACTCCGGACCTGGGAGCTGAGCGCGGAGCCGCGGCGGCCGCTGCGGGATATCCTGGTCGAAGTGTTCAAGGACGTGCGTGCCAGCGCCCACACCCGCAAGCTGGAGTTCATGGACCTGGTTGCCGTCAAGGAATGCACCGACATCCGGTTTCTGCCGGCGCGCTACCGCGATCTGGCTCCCGAGGAGATCGAGCGGCAGATCGATGAGCTGCGCCGGTTCATGTAACGCTTTCCCTTTGACAACGTAGGATACTGTCCCGATCTTCGGGCCTGAACTGCAGATTGGCGCCTTACTCCAGGAGGATCCATGGGCCTCATCGCCCGCGTCGGTCGTCTCTTCCGCGGTTTCGTCGGCCTCTTCATCAGCGGGCTCGAGGAGTCCAATCCCGAGGCGCTGATGGATTCGGCGCGGCAGGAGTTCCGTGAGAAGATGGCGCAGTACAACCAGGCGCTGGCGCGGATGGCCGGCGTGGCGGAGCGCCTCAAGGGTCAGGTGAAGATGAAGACCCAGAAGGCCACGGACCTCGAGCGCCGGATCCTCGCCAACCACGCGGCCGGCAACATGGATCTCGCCGGCAGCCTCGCGCGGGAGCTGCAGGAGCTCAAGGCCGATCTCGCGACCGACGCCTCCGAGCTGCACGATTCCGAAGAGGCCTACACCCAGAATCTGCGCCAGGCCAAGGTCGTCCAGAAGGAATTCGAGGACAAGGTGAAGCGCCTCGAGAAGCAGCTCGACCAAGTCAAGGTGAAGGAGGCGCAGGCGGAGGCCGCTGGCGCGCTCAGCAACGCCACCTTCAAGGTCGGGGATCTCGGCGACACGATGAAGACGGTGGACGAAGTGCTGCAGAAGCGCTACGAGCAGGCCGCCGGCAAGGCCCGCGTGGCGAAAGACCTCGTGGACATGGACCGGGTGAAGGAGAAGGAATCCGAGTCCAAGGCGCTGGAGCAGTCCGCGCTCGCGGATTTCCTGGCCACCCAGGGAATCCAGGCGGGGCCGACTCCCCAGGGACAGGCTGCGCAGAAAGAGATCGGGCCCGCGTAACCGTCAGCCGTTCGACATCAGCCGTCAGGGGTCTCAGCCATGGCCGACCAGCCTCCGCGTTTCACCTTTCTCGGGAAACTCCTTTCGCTCGCGCTCATCGGCGGGCTGATCTACGCCGGCATGCTCGTGGTCGGGGGCAAGAAGCTGAAGCTCCCCACGTTGCCTGGGACCAAGGCCGAGCCGGCGGCTGAAGTCAGCGCGGTGCAGGCGGAGGTGCCGACGCTCGCGCCCGCCGCGGCCTACGGGCTGAAGGCGGACAGCACCGTCGCGATCGAAATCAGCGAATACGCCGGCTATGCCGGACTCATCGCCGCCAACGGCGGTCTCCTGCCGGCGCCGGGCTCGCTGCTGTCGAAGTACTGCGGCTGCAAGGTGCGCCTCACAATCAGCGAGGAGGAGAGCTGGTCAGCGCTCAACAGCGGCAAGCTCGCCGCCTCGGTGACCACCACCGATGTGCTCGCGGTTTACGGGCGCCAGTTCAAGGTGAAGGTCCCCGTCCAGATCGGCTTCTCCCGCGGGGCCGATGGCCTGCTGGTGCGCAGCAACATCAAGCGGGTCAACGATCTCAAGGGCAAGACCGTGGTCGCGGCCCAATTCACCGAGACCGATTTCTTCATCCGCTACCTGGCGCAGGAGGCGGGCCTCGGCATCAGCACGCTCGGCAGCGTGGATGCGACGCCGAGCCCGGACCGGCTCAATCTGGTCTACACCGACGACGGCTTTTCCTCCGGCGACCTCTTTCTGCACGATCTCAAGGGGAGCGACGCCCGGCTCGCCGGCGCCATGACCTGGGAGCCCAAGACCTCCGAGGTGCTG
>JBDTTN010000355.1:0-3829 GCA_039930625.1 Gemmatimonadota bacterium
GAACCGATCGCAACACCGTGATCATCGACGGCGAATTTGTCCGCGGCAACGGCATTCAGGTCATGGCCGACGCGGTGGCGATCGAGAACATGACGGCACGGAACGCCCGGCTCAACGGCTTCTACTGGAGCAACCTCACCGGCTTCCGCGGCTCCTGGCTCACCGCCTACAACAACGGCGACTACGGCATTTACGCCTTCGGCGCGACCGACGGCGTCTTCGAGGACTCCTACGCCTCGGGGTCTCCCGACTCGGGCTTCTATGTGGGGCAGTGCTACCCCTGCCGAATCGTCATCCGCCACGTCATCGCGGAGCGCAATGCGCTCGGCTACTCGGGCACCAATTCCGGCGGCGACATGTACGTGGTGAGCAGCATCTTCCGCGACAATCGCTCCGGCCTGGTACCAGCCTCGCTGGACATCGAGCTGCAGGCGCCACAGCGCGACATGGTCATCGCGGCGAATCTGGTGGCCCACAACGGCAACGAGGAGGCGCCGGCGTGGGCGCTACCAGGAATCACCACCGGCACCGGGATCCTGATTGCGGGCGGCCTCCGGAATGTGGTGGAACGGAACATCGTCGTCGATCAGACCCAGTACGGGATCCTGGTGACGCCGATGCTCGACAAGAACCTCTATCCGGCGCGCGACAACACGATTCGTGACAACACCGTACTCCGCTCCGGACGGGCGGACCTCGCGATCTCGGGGCCGAAGTCGAGCGGTAATTGCTTCAGCGGCAACACCAGCCACAGCAGCGCGCCCTTCGTGCTGACGCTGCTGCAGCGCTGCGCCGGAATCCGGCTGCCGATCGACTACGACGTGCTCGGGTTTACCGCGCTGGTACTGGTGCGAGGCACCATCATCCAGTCGGCGAGCTTCCCCGACTGGAAGACCCAGCCGGCACCGGTGGATCAGCCCGGCATGCCTGACCCGCTGACAGCGCCGGTGCGGCCGGCGCTGCACGTCTTCGACAGCCTGCACTTCGATGTGAATCAGGCGGAGCTTCCGGCCGAGGCTCCGGCGGCGATCGTCGCGCCAGGGCAGAGGGGACCGGGGCTGCACCTCCGGCTGATGAACAACACGACCTTCCTGCTGGCCCCGCTGCTGCTCCTCTGGTGGATCTGGCTGCTCTTCCGCCGCCGGCCCGCGGGGAAACCGGGGCGCTTCAAGGGGCTGCTCTTCGCGGTGGCCGGCGGGGCGGCGGTCTATCTCGTCATGCTGGCGGCGATCGCGTACCGCTTCGGGAAGGAGTTCTAGGCGTGGGGTTGTCGCGCCGGGATTTCTTCTTTCTCTCAATGGGAATCGGGGGTGGTGCCGGCGCGACCTGGCTGGCGCGGCAGCGACTCCGGGCCATTCGCCCCACCCTCGATCCGGCCTCGCCGCGCCTGACGCAGGACAGCGCCTACGGCGCGATGAGCGCGCCGCCCGATGAGCTGGGCGCGACGGCGCTCGACGATCGCACCTATCCGCCGCCGCGCTCGCGCGGCCCGCAGACGATCGACCTCACGGTGGAGGAGCTGCAAGTCGCGGTGGGGCGCGGGCGGATGATGTCCGCCTGGACCTTCAACGGCAGAATACCCGGTCCGATCATCCGGGCCACCGAGGGCGACGAGTTGGTGCTGCGAGTCAGGAATCTCGGCGCCCGCCCGCACAACCTGCATTTCCACGGGGCCCACGCGCTGCCGTCGGATGGCTGGCAGCCCGTGCCTCCCGGCGGCAAGGCGGAGTATCGCTTCCGCGCCGGGCCGGCGGGACTGCACCCCTATCATTGCGACATGACCCCGGCGCCGGAGCACATCTCGCATGGGCTGTATGGGGCGTTCATCGTGGATCCGCCCGGCGGCCGGCCGCCGGCGCACGAGCTGGTGCTGGTGTCAGGCGGCCTCGACACCGACGGCGACGGGCGCAGTGACCTCTTCGGCTGGAACGGTGTCGCCGGCTACTACATGAAGTATCCGATCAAGGTGCCGGCGGGAGAGCTGGTGCGGCTGTATCTGGTGAACATGGTGGGTGACGAGCCACAACTCTCGTTCCACCTGCATGCCCAGGTCTTCGACGTCTTCCGGAGCGGGACGGGACGCACACCGGATGAGCGGACCGACATGGTGACGCTGGCGCAGGCGGAGCGGGCGATGCTGGAATTCCGGCTCCCCGACCGCGGCCGCTACATGTTTCATCCCCACCAGGCCCGGATGGCGGAGCGCGGGGCGATGGGGTGGTTCAGCGCGGTGTAGGGTAGGGGCGGAGCGGTAGCTCCGCCCCGCCGATCAGTACGGACACGTGTTGTCAGCGGAGCGTCAGCTCCGCCCATTCGCAGGGCAAGGTTGGATGTCTCGGCAGGAATCGAATCACACCGCCCCGCAATCCGCAGGGCCATCTCATCGGAGCAGACGAATGGCAACGGTTCTCATCACCGGCACCAGCACCGGCATCGGCCTCGCGACGGCGCTCGTATTCGCCCGGGCGGGCCACCGGGTCGCCGCAACCATGCGCAATCCGGGCCGGGCCCCCGAGCTCGCGGAGGCCGCCGCCAGAGAGAAGCTGCCCATCACCGTCCTCGCGATGGATGTCGACAGCGACGCCTCGGTGCGCGACGGCGTCAGCCACATCACGAGGGAGATGGGGCCGATCGATGTGCTCGTCAACAACGCCGGGATCGAACGGATGGGCTCGGTGGAGGAGTTGCCGCTGGCGGAGTTCCGCGCCGTGATGGAGACCAACTATTTCGGGGTGATCCGCTGCACCCAGGCCGTCGTACCGGCGATGCGTCTGCGGCGGAGTGGCTGCATCATCAATGTCGCCTCCGTCGCCGGGCACGTCGCCACCTCACCGATGGCCGCGTACACCGCGTCCAAATACGCTCTGGAGTCGCTGAGCGAATGTCTGGCGCAGGAGGTCAAGACCTTCAACATCCGGGTGGCGATCGTCGAGCCAGGCATCATCGACACGGCGATGGCCAGACACATCGGGGTCGCGCAGGCCCCTTCCGCCTATGCCCAGCAGCGCCGGATGGCGGCGCTCTTCGCCACCGCACTCAAGAATCCGGTGCCGCCATCACTCGTGGCCGACAAGATCCTCGAGATTGCCGCCGGTGGGACGTGGCAGCTCCGGCATCTGGTGGGTCCCGACGCCGCCCCCTTTGTGGGCTGGCGCAAGTCGATGAGCGATGAGGCCTGGGTCGAGCTCGGCGCGCTCGACGATGCGGCCTGGTACGCTCGGATCCAGGCCGACTTCGGCATGGACGCGCGCCCGGCGACGTAGTCCGCCGGGCCCCGCTCCCCGTCCGCCAGGCGAAGCTGACAGCCTCCGCCGGAAGGTTGCGTCGATACTGCCGCAGAGCGACTGGGCGCTGCAACATAGGCGCGGCCGTCAGGCGGTCTTCCCGACACCCCGAGTCGATTGCGCCTCAACTGAAAGGATGCTGGCGTGCTCATTCCGCTCCCGGAGTTCACGCTGCTCCACGTGCTTCTGAGTGTGGTGGGGATTCTTGCAGGCGTGGTGGTCATTGGCGGGCTCATCGCAGGGACTCGGCTCAATAGCTGGATCGCGGTGTTCCTGGCGACCACCTTCCTGACCAACGCCACCGGGTTCTTCTTTCCGTTCGCGAGAATCCTGCCGTCCCATATCGTTGGCGGCATCTCGCTGGTGATCCTGCCGATCGCGATGGCGGCACTCTACTGGAAACACCTCGCTGGCGGCTGGCGCCGAGTCTTCGTCGTGACCTCGGTGATCGCGGTGTATTTCAACGTCTTCGTGCTGATCGTGCAGCTCTTCCAGAAGTTCCCGCTGCTCATCGCCGTCGCTCCAACGCAGCAGTCACCCGCCTT
>JBDTTN010000356.1:0-3816 GCA_039930625.1 Gemmatimonadota bacterium
GGACCAGCTTGTGCCTGACAACGTCGGTCTCGTCCAGATAGCAGAAGGCGATCCCGTCGATCCCCGGCAGGATCCTTTCCACCTGCACCAATCCGGAATCCTCCCGCTTGGGCAGGTCGATCTGGGTCTTGTCGCCGGTGACCACGACCTTGCTATTCACGCCCAGCCGGGTGAGGAACATCTTCATCTGGGCGCCGGTGGCGTTCTGGGCCTCATCGAGAATGATGAACGCATCCGCCAGCGTCCGGCCGCGCATGTAGGCGAGCGGCGCGATCTCGATGGTCCGGGTCTCGAGCGCTTTCTGCACCCGGTCGTGCGGCATCATGTCCTCGAGCGCATCGTAGAGCGGGCGGAGGTAGGGATCCACCTTCGCCTGGATGTCGCCCGGCAGGAATCCGAGCGACTCCCCCGCCTCCACCGCAGGACGCGCCAGCACGATACGCTTCACCCGCTTGCGGGCCAGCGCCTCGACGGCCTTGGCGACGGCGAGATAGGTCTTTCCCGTACCCGCCGGACCGATACCGATCACGATGTCGTTGGTCGCGACCGCCTGGAGATACTCTTTCTGACCCTGGGTCTTCGGCACGATAACCCGCCGGAGTCCCGGGAGAATGATCTTGTGGTCGGCCGGTCCCAGTGGATCCTGCGACGGCCCCGCTGCGACCAGTCGCGAGACATCCTCCGGCGTGACCATCTCGCCCATCCGGGCGAGCTCCAGCATCCCCTGCACCACCGGCGCCGCGCGCTCCACCTGCTCCAGCGAACCGCCCAGTGTCAGGGTGTCTCCGCGCAGCGTGACCTTCACCCCGATGGCTCGGCTCAACTCGACCAGGTTCCCCTCGCTCACGCCCGCGAGCAGCAGCGGATCGGCGCCCTCCGTCGAAAGCCGGTGCTGTACATCGTCGGTCATGCGGTCGGCTCCTGGCGGTATGAGACAGGGATGATCATTCGGGTACCTGCGGCGGCTCAGGCAGTGCGGCGCACTTCGTCACGGGGTCACCACGATATGCAGCGCGCGCAGGTCGTCGGCGCTCACCAGGGTCGGCGCACCTTCGAAGAGCGCGCGGGCGGCAGTGGTCTTCGGAAAGGCGATGACGTCGCGCAGACTTGTGGCGCCGGCGAGCAGCATCGTGATACGATCGAATCCGAGCGCGAAGCCGCCATGCGGCGGCGCGCCGGCCGCCAGTCCGTCCAGGAGGAACCCGAAGCGGCGGCGGATCTCCTCCTGCGGGATACCTAACAACTTGAAGATCGTGCGCTGCACGTCGGGATTGGTGATCCGGATCGAACCGCTCCCCAGCTCGTTGCCGTTGTAGACGGCATCGTAGTGCATCGCCTTGCAGTGCCAGGGATCGGTCTCCAGTCGCGTGAAATCATCCGGGTGGGGAGAGGTGAAGGGATGATGCACGAAGATCCACTGACCGGTCGCCGAATCCTGTTCGAAGAGCGGAAAGTCCACGATCCAGCAGAAGGCGTGCCTGGTCGAGGCCACCGTCCCTGGCCGCCGGATCAATTCGCTCCGCACCGCGTGCAGCGCAGGGCTCGTGACGCCGTCCTTGCCCACCACCGCCAGCAGCAGGTCACCCTCCGCGGCAGCGACCGTCGCGAGGCCCGCGGCACCGAACGCCTTGACTCCCTGCCCCTCCCAGCCCGCCGCGGTCCGCCTCGCCCAGATGAGCCCGCCTCCCTTGGCGCTCTTGACGGCGGCGGTGAGGGTATCGAGCTCCTTGCGGCTCGTCGCCCCCGCGCCGGTCGCCAGAATACCGCGAAGGCGTCCGCCATCAGCCAACGCCGCCTTCACGAACTCCGCGGCGTCATCCTTCACCGCTCCGCTCAGGTCCTGAATCTCGAATCCGTAGCGGAGGTCCGGCTTGTCGATGCCGTAGCGCTCCATCGCGTCCCTATACGCAAGCCGGGAGAATGGAGCCTGGACCTGCTGCCCCGCTTCATCCCAGAGAGCCACCAGCACCGCCTCGATGTAGCGCTGCACATCCTCCTGGGCGACGAACGTTGATTCGAGGTCGATCTGAGTGAACTCTGGTTGCCGATCGGCCCGGAGATCCTCGTCGCGAAAGCAGCGCGCGATCTGAAAGTATCGATCGAAGCCGGCCACCATGAGCAGCTGCTTGTAGATCTGCGGAGACTGCGGCAACGCGTAGAACTCCCCCGGGTGCACCCGGCTCGGAACCAGGTAGTCGCGGGCACCTTCGGGGGTCGGCTTGGTCAGGATCGGAGTCTCGATCTCCAGGAATCCGAGATCGGTGAGGGTGCGCCGAGCCCGCTGCAGCAGGCGGTGCCGCAGCATGATGTTTCGCTGCAGCTCCGGTCGTCGCAGGTCCAGCACCCGATGCTTGAGCCGGAGCTCCTCCGCCGGAAGTTCCTCGCCTTCCTTGCGCGCGACGGGAATGGCCGGAGTCTGCGCCGGACCCGAAATCTCCAGCCTGATGACCCGCACTTCGATGTCCCGCGAGTCGAGCTGAGAGTCACGGGCCCCATCGGGACGCAGCTCTACCACGCCCTCGACCAGGATCACCGATTCCGCCCCCACCGTCCCCGCGAGCGTCAGCACCTCCCGCGGTGTCCAGCGCGGATCGAAGGAGAGCTGCACCTGGCCGTCGCGATCCCGCAGATCCATGAAGATCAGTCCGCCGAGGTCACGCACCCGGTGCACCCAGCCACCCAGACGGACGGCAAGGCCGGCGTGCTCACGCCTCAGGCTTCCCGCGCGGTGGGTACGCAGGGCTGTTGCGGCGGTCATCGTTCCTCGGCCTCGACAAGAATCTGGTGAAAGGCGAGCGGATCCCGGGCGAGCAGGAGCTCCTCGCGGACACTCTCCCGGCGCACCAGTCGGGCGATACGGGAGAGCGCCTTCACGTGCTGTCCCGCCGCACTGTCGGGACCGATGAGCAGGAAGAAGAGCCGCACGGGCTCCCCATCAAGCGCTTCGAACGGAACGCCATGCGGAGCGCTTCCAGCGACCAGACGGAGTTCCGTCATGCTGGGGGACTTCGCGTGCGGAATCGCGATCCCATGTCCGATCCCGGTAGAAAGGACCTGCTCCCGCTCCAGCACCGCAGCGAGGAGCGGTTCGACGTCCACCCCAGACTGCTCGGCGAGGAGCAGGGTGAGTTCGCGGAGCACGCCGGACTTATCGGCGGCCACGAGAGGCACCTTGATGCGTTCTGGGGTCAGGAGTTCGGTGAGCAGCAATCCGGGATCTGGCACGAGATGGGGGTAACCTAACCCGCCCGCCGGAGGTGGGCAACAAATTCAGGCGTGAGGAGTTACGCCGGAAGGCGGAGGGGGAAAACCAGACCGCCGGGCCCCCTCGGGACCCGGCGGCCGGATTTCCGGACCCTCAGGATGCTCAGGGCACCGAGAAGGTCTTGGTGAGCGCGCCGGTCTTGCCACCGCCGTCGGTTACCGTCAGCGTCCAGGTGACCGTGGTGGTCAGAGCGAAGGTCTTGGTGAAAGTGGCGGTCGTCCCCTGGACTGTCCCTCCCTTGTTCGTCCACTTGTAGGAGACGATGCCAACGTCATCGGTCGAGCCGCTGCCGTCGACGGTGCAGACGTGGGCCGGCGCCGGCTGGCAGCTGACGGTCCAGATTGCGACCGGCGGCTGGTTGCCACCCCCCGTGGTGAGGGTCACCGGGTGAGTCACCGAGTTGCTGAGTGCGCCGCCATCCGTCACGGTCAGGGTGACCTGGAAGGTGCCGGTCGTGGCGTAGGTGTGCGACGGAGAAACACCGGTGCCGGCCGGTGAGCCGTCGCCGAAGTTCCAGCTGTAGGAGACGATGCCCACGTCGTCGGTCGAGC
>JBDTTN010000357.1:0-3785 GCA_039930625.1 Gemmatimonadota bacterium
TGGCATCGCCGAGAGCTGGTGGGCCTGGTCGCCAGCGGGGGCCCTGAGCCGGCTGCTGCTTGCGGTGCTCCTGGTCTGGATCGTGGGCAGCGTGTTGCCGCGGGTGCTGGCCGCCGTCGCCCCCGAGCTGCCTCCGCTGGTGCGACCCGCGGCGCTCCGCAGCATCGGCGGCTTCTCGCTGCTGTTCCGCATTATCGCGTGGGCCGACAGCGGCCTCCGGCCACCGGTCGCACCCGTGAACAAAGAGCGCGGCACCGTCCGCCGCGACATGCTCCTCGGTCTGTTTTCACTGGCGGACATGACCGTCGACGAGGTGATGACGCCGCGGATCGACATCATCGCGGTGGACACGGCGGCGGGCCACGATGAAGTCATCGCCACGCTGCGTCGCTCCGAGCACGCCCGCATTCTCGTGTATGACGATCACCCCGACGCCGTGGTCGGCGTGCTGTATGCCAAGGACATGCTCGTGACCCTGCCGCAGCACGGCGACGCAGAGGACTGGCACACCCTCATCCGTCCGGCGGCCTTTGTGCCTGAGGGAAAGACGCTGGATCGGCAGCTGCGCGACTTTCAGCGTGGCCCGAGTCACCTGGCGGTGGTGGTCGACGAGTTCGGTGGAACGGCCGGTATCGTGACGCTCGAGGACATCCTCGAGGAGGTGGTCGGCGAGATCCAGGATGAGCACGACACCGACGAGGCCAAGCCGGTGCTGGAGGATGGCGAAGGCAGGCTCTCCGTCGAGGGAGGCGTGGCGCTCTCCGAACTCGAGTCGCTGCTGGGGCACAGCTTCAATCGCGAGGACCTGACGACCGTCGGCGGGCTGGTACTCGACGCCTTTGGCCGGGTGCCCCGCAGCGGCGAACGCACCGAAGTCGACGGCATCGATCTGCTCGTGGAGCAGGTGGCCCGGCGCCGAGTGCGCCGAGTCCTGGTCAGCCGGCCGCAACGCGCGGAGTCGGTCGCGAAAGAGGCCGCAGAATGATCTGGGCCGTGCTGGTCATCGGGCTTGGCCTCGCGATCTTCGGCGCGATGGCCGGAACAGCGCTGGTGTCGCTCAGCCGGCTTGAGCTCACCCGCGCTGTGGCGCGGCAGCTCAAGGGCGGCACCGGGTCGCTGCCCTGGCTCGCCGAAATGGAGGAGTACCTCGGCGTCACCGCCGCGCTCACGGCGCTCGGTGTGATCATCGTGGGTGCTGCGATCCCCGCCTTCTTCTCCGGATTCACGCTCGCCGCCCTCGCCCTCCTGCTGCTGCTCGTGGCGGTGCCACTGGTGCTGCTCGCGGGCTATCTGATCCCGCGTTGGGTCGCCCGGCCGCGGGCCAGCGCGCTGCGGAACGTGGTGGTACCGGCCCTGCGCCCGCTGGCACGATTCGTCGGCATCGTTCTCCCGGCGCGGATTCTTCCGGGGCCGAGCGAGCTCCGCGCCGTGTGGCGCGAAGGCGCCGCCGCCGGCCTCACCGCCGACGACGAGCTCATCATGGTCGGCGGGGTCATGACCTTCACCGATCGTCCGGCGCGGGAGGTCATGACGCCGCGGACTGACCTCGTCGCCGTGTCAGAGGATGACGCCCTCGAGGATATCGCCGCGGTCTTTGCGCAGAGCGGTTACAGCCGGCTGCCGGTCTATCGCGGCACCCTGGACGAGATCGTCGGCATGCTGCACGCCTTTGATCTCTTCAAGCTGCGACCGGGAGACCGGCTGCCCATCCGCCCGGTCGCCAATGCGCCCGCCGGCCGGACCTGCGGGGACCTGCTGCTCGATATGCAGCGCGAGCGCCGCCACCTCGCCGTCGTGCTGGACGAGTTCGGCGGAACGCTTGGCATTGTGACACTGGAGGACCTGCTGGAGGAGCTGGTGGGCGAGATCTTCGATGAAAGCGAAGCTGCGGGGCCACTCGCCACCGGGCCTTTGCTGTTCGAGGTGGATGGCGCGACCCCTATCGCCGCCATCGAGGAGCACTTCGAAGTGGCGCTTCCCTCCGCCCGCAAGAGTACCGCCGGTGGTCTGCTGGTGGAGCTGGCGGGCCGGATTCCGCAGGCGGGTGAGCGCTTCATGGTGCGCGGGCTGGAGTTCGATGTGCTGCAGGCCACACCTAGCCGGGTCGAGCGGGTTCTGATTCGGCGGGGCTCGCCGCCGGCGGTGATGCTGGCGCCGACCGTCGGCGGAGGAGGCACGCCATGAGCCGGACGGCGAGCACCATCGTTCGTGCCATGCTTGAGCTGATCGAGCGCCGCAACCTGCGCGGGTTCCTGGCGCTCGCGGAGAAGGCGGAGCCTGCCGACCTGGGAGATGTGCTGTCCTCGCTGAACGACGAAGAGCGGCTCGAGGTCGTCAAGGCGCTGCCCCGGCGGTTGTCAGGCGCCGCGCTGGTGCAGATGGACGATGAGGCGCAGGTCGAGGAGACGATGGAGTCCCTCGCCACCGAGGCCCCCGAGGCGGCGGGTGAAATCATCGAGGGGCTGCCGGACGACGAGGCGGCCGATCTCGTCGGCGGCCTGGACCCCGAGGACCAGGAGCGGGTCCTCGCCGAGGTCGAGGACCGGCAGGACATCGAGGACCTGCTCCGCTACGACCCGGAGACCGCCGGCGGCCTGATGACCGCGCAGGTGGTCACTGTGCGGGCCGAGAGCACCGCCGGCGAAGCGATCGAGTCGCTGCGGCGCCAGGCGGAGGAGATCGAGGACTTCACCCAGGTTTACGTCGTCGACGAGAACGACCATCTGTTAGGCGTGCTCCCGATCAAGCGGCTGGTGACCAGCCCGGCGAACCGGGTGGTCTCGGATTTCATGGAGGATACCGAGATCCGGGTGGCTCCCGAACTCGACCAGGAGGAAGTCGCCCGGGTCATGAGCCGCTACAACGTCCCCGCCGTGCCGGTCGTGGACGGGGGCGGTCGGCTGCTCGGCCAGGTGACCTTCGACGATGTGATCGACGTCGTCGAGGCAGAACAGACCGAGGACCTGCTGAAGTTCGGCGGCACCTCCGCCGACGAAGAGCTCGCGGCCCACTGGACCGGCGCCGTGAAGAGCCGGCTCCCATGGCTGCTGATCAACCTGCTCACGGCCTTTCTCGCCGGCTGGGTGGCGTCCCGGTTCCAGAACGAGGTCAGCAAGGTCCTCGCGCTGGTCTTCTGGATGCCAGTGATCGCGGGCATGGGTGGCAATGGTGGCACGCAGGCGCTTGCGGTGACCGTCCGGCGTGTCGCACTCGGGCTCATTCCGGCGGGCCGAGCCATGGGCGTGATCGGCAAGGAGGTCCTGGTCGGTCTCACCAACGGGATGGCCAATGGCGCCGCCGCCGCGCTCGTCGCTCTCCTGCTGGGGCACGGCGCTCGGCTGGGCCTGGTGGTCTTCCTCGCGATGACCGGGAATCTCTTCGTGGCGGGATTCGCCGGTGCGCTGATTCCGCTGCTCCTGGCACGCTTCGATATCGACCCGGCGGTCGCCTCTTCGATCTTCGTGACGACTTTTACCGATGTCTGCGGGTTTTTGCTCCTGTTCGGGTTGACGATCTGGATTCTGCCGGGGTAGGGGTTAGGCGATTGGGCGATTGGGCGATTGGGCGATTAGGCGATCGGGCGATCGGGCGATCGGGCGATTAGGCGATTGGGTGATTGGTAGGTGGTGAGGCGACAAAAGCTACGGCGGTCAGAATGGGTTACTTCCCCACGCTGGCCGCCGTTTCTCTTGCATTCCAATCGCCTGATCGCCCAATCGCCTAACCGCCTAACCGCCTAACCGCCTAACCGCCTAATCGCCTAACCGCCTAACCGCCTACTCGCC
>JBDTTN010000358.1:0-3783 GCA_039930625.1 Gemmatimonadota bacterium
CCTGGGCAATGCGGCATCGGAGGAATCGTGTCGGAGCTACCTGGGGTCTCTGGTGATTGTCCTGGGGCGCAGGTTGGGATAGCTGCAGGCAACGAAGCGGACTAGTCAGGGCGCTGTTCTTACCCAGTATGCGGATCCATCGGCGCCAACCGCAGCATTTGCGGATCGCTCTCTATTGTGTTAGTGCGACACGTCGGGAAGCGGCGGGGACACGGTCTCTCCCTTGCTCACCACCGGCCGCCACAGAAAGCGGCGCGGGTCGGCGGCGAACGCCGCCGTGATCGCCCCCCAGAGCTGGGCCCGCTCCGGGCGCCCGAGATCGCGCGCTCGCATGGCGGTGCGGAGCGCGAGCGCAAACGAAACACTCAGGTTGCACGCCGCGATCGCCAGGATGCCGACGCCTCCCCACGCGACCTCCCCCCAGTGAAAATCTGGTGTGCCGTACAGCGACCCCGCCGCCAGCGCCAGCGAAGCCGCCTGCAGCGTGACGTGGCGCACTTCGATCGGCACTCCGATGAACTTGGTGAACAGCACCGGCACAAATCCCAGCAGTACACCCAGCACCACATAGCCGACGATTCCGCTCAAATGCTCGGTGACCATCCGCCCGACCCGGGCCGCTCCCGATGGACCGATGGCTCCACGGAGTCCACGACTGGTGGCGAGCGCCTCCGGCAGGCCGCGGTAGGCGCTCCAGTTCGCGGCGAACCCCGCGGCCAGGCTGGAGAGCCAGAGAAAGACGCCGGTCAGGATCGCGTACGGGATCGTCAGCGACAGGAAGGGGTGCACCGAGTGCACCGAATGCACCGAGACATTGATCGGGAGAGCGGAGCCGCCGCCGATCCAGCGATACAGCAGCACGATCACGATCGAGGCGGGGATCGCCGCGAAGACGTTGCCGATGGTCGCGGCCACCTGCGAGCGGGTGATCGCGGCAACCAGATCCACCTGGCGATCCAGGTCCTTCCGGCCGCCGAGCGCCGAGGCGAGCGCAGCTCCGGTCATGGCAGGCTGCTTGGATGCGAGTGTGAAGTGGGCGAACTGCATCGCGATGAAGCTCGCGCTGTAGTTCAGCGCGGAGGCCACCCCGGAGACCAGCGGCGCAAGCGGCGCCGCCGCGACGATGTACTTGATCAGCGCGGTGAACGCCGTGAGCACGCCACCCCCGGCGGCGGAGCGCCCGGTCGCATCCCACTCGTTCACGTCGCGCGCGAGGTAGTGCTCGCCGGTCTCCGCGGTGTGCTCGGTGACCTTGAGTGCCAGACGCTTGAGGGTGTTGTGTGCCAGCGAACGGATGCCGCGCTGGCGGTAGCTGCCGCGCACGATTTCGGCGGCGAGCGCGCGGCCGTCGCTGGCACCGGAAATGGTAAGCACCAGATCGTCCAGCCGGATGAGCAGCACGTCCAGCAGCTCCAGGCGATAGAGGATGTCGGTCGACACTCCACGCTGCTCGTGCTGGTGATGCACCGTGGCCAGCATCGCGTCGCAGGCGGCGCGGACCGCTGTCAGGCGCTCGGCACTCGCCGCATCGGATGGCGCGCTCACCCGCGCCTCGACCGCGGCCGGGAGCTGCAGAAAGGGCGACGCCCCACCGCTCGGTTCGTCCCACAATTCGAGAAGGCCGCGGGTGACTCCCAGTGAGGCGGCGCGGACGGCGATCAGCCGCGCGGCATCTGCGAGGATCGAGTCGGGGAGTGCCAGCAGCGGGCGCCACGCATTGAGCACCGCCTCCGGCAGGGATTCCACCCAGGCCGCGTCGATCTCGGTGAGCGGCAGGTGAGAGACCGTAACCGAGAGATCGTTGGCGGCCTCGAGCCGCGGCACCAGCCGGTCCAGCAGCCGTTCCAGCGACTCCCTGATCAGCGTCACATGCTCAGGAAGCCCCGTCTCGGCCAGCATGCGGACGGCGGAGGGATGAGACCAGACTTCGTGCAGCTTGTGCCGGATCCGGTCGGCGCGTGGATGCGCTTCGAGCACCTCCAGCAGCAGCCCCAGTCGTCGAGTGCGCGGACCCTCCGCGCCGGTCAGTACCGGCGTCACATCGATCAGCCAGCGGAGCAGCTCGTCGAGCGTGCGGGTGCCCGGGTCCGCGAGGAACTGATCGAGAAGGCGGGTCGCAGTCTGATTGGGAGGCAGCGTCGGCATAGCGGGAGAAGGTAACCGCGCGCGCGCGCGAATGGCTCCTCGGCGCGCGCCGGTCAGGCCCCGCGGGGAATCGTCTCAGCGTCCGCCCGCGGGAAGGTTCTTCATCAGGAAGTTGGTGAGCTGGGTGAAGAGATGCAGCGTGGTTCCTTCTCCTTCGAAGATCCCGTGCGAACGGTTGGGATAGGTCATGAGCTTGAACTGCTTGTTCGCGGCGACGAGTGCGTTGATGAGCCGCTCGGTGCCCTGAAAGTGCACGTTGTCGTCACCCGTCCCGTGCACGACCAGGAGATTGCCGCGGAGCCGGTCGGCGTAGGTAACCGGTGAGCTCGCCTCATAGTCCGCCTCATTCTGCTGCGGGAGCCCCATGTAGCGCTCCTGATAGATCGTGTCGTACAGGTGGACATCCGGGACCGGAGCCACCGCCATCCCCGTCTGGTAGACGTCAGGCGAGCGGAACATGAGATTGAGCGTCATCGAACCCCCGCCGCTCCACCCCCACACGCCGAAGCGGGTCGAGTCCACCCACGACCAGCGCCCGATGCTGCGTGCGGCGCCGGTCTGATCCTCGCTCGCGTAGACTCCGATCTTGCGATAGATCGACTTCCGCCACGCCCGGCCCCGGAGCGACGGTGTGCCTCGGTTGTCCATCGTGATGACGGCATAGCCCATCTCCGTCAGCATGAGATGCCAGGCGTCGTTGGCGTACCAGCTGTCGACCGCGGTCTGCCCCGCCGGTTCACCATAGATGTTGAAGAGCACGGGATATTTCTTCGTCGAGTCGAACGCGGCGGGATACATCGCCACGCCATCGAGCCACACCCCGTTGCCGGCATCCACCCGGAAGAACCGGGTCGGGCCCTTCTTGAGCCGCGCGTAGCGCCGCTTGAGCTCCGCGTTGTCCGCCAAGGTGCGGATCACCTCGTGCGTGGGCAGACGGACCAGTTCGGTGACAGGCGGAGTGTTGAAGTTGGAGAAGGTGTGCACCGCGTACCGCGCGCCCGGCGCGATGTTGTATCCATGGGTGCCGAACTGCCCGTGCGGTGCCAGCCGCTCCGCCGCCGCCGATCCGTCCAGGCGGGTGCGATAGAGATAGCGCTGGGTCGGATTCTCGGGTGAGGCGGTGAAGTAGAGATACCCGCCTGTGGTATCCACCGACACCACATCCGCGATATCGTAGTCGCCCGGCGTGAGGATCCGGCTCTGCTTACCGTCGCGCGAGACCGAGTAGGCATGGCGCCAGCCGTCCCGGTCGCTGAACCAGAGCAGGCGTTTTCCGCCGTCGAGCCAGGTCCAATCGTCCACCACGTCTACCCAGGCGCTGTCCCGATCGGTGAACAGCGGTGTGCTGCGGCCGGTCTTCGCGTCGCCGAGCAGTACGGTGAGAGTGTCCTGCAGCCGGTTGAGGTGCTGCATCACGATCTGAGTGGCATTGGCGGCCCACTCCATCCGTGCGAGATAGATGTTGCGCGGATCTCCGGGTACTGTCATCCACCTTGTCAGGCCGCCGTCGGCGCTCACCACGCCGATGCGTACCGCGGAGTTGGTCTGTCCAGCCTTCGGGTACTCCACCGGCACAGTGAATGAATAGAGGCTGTCGGTCGTGTTGAGCATCAGGAAGTCGCGCACGCCGGCGGCATC